>JBCCIA010000065.1:0-18312 GCA_039028475.1 Spirochaetota bacterium
CAGGGAAGAGATCACCATTATTCTCAATGGAATCTACTTATTTTTTGGTCTATTTTATATCTTTATCTTTTTCAAAACCAAAACAGATAAGGCTTACCTTTATTTTGGCTGCTACGCTATTTTACTATCAACCTATCTATTCCACAGAACGCATTTTATTTATAAACTCTACTATAACTCACGCTGGAAAGATCAGGTAGAATACATAGTTCTGTTTTTTCTACTCCCTACATTTCTTCTGTTTCTCCAAAAACTATTCTTCCAGAAGCGTAAAATATTTCTACCCTCACGTATCATTATCATTTACTCCAGTATCTTAGCTTTAGGAGTTGTTATGACTCCCAGTCTGTACCACCGAACCTTCTTAAAACTTTGGCAACTTTCTGCCATCCCTTCCCTTTTTACTTGCATGGGTTTAGTAGTTTATGCCTACATCCAAAAAAAGCCTCTCTCTCGCCCAATAGGTGTCGGATTTTGGGGTCTATTCTTTGTCAATATCTGGGACATCTTAGACGCCTCCTGGATCAATACAGGGATACGCATTAGCCAATACGGTTTTTTTGTCTTTATAGCTGCCCTAATTTTCATTTTGATCAACCAAATGCTCAACTACCAAATGGAAATTGAAAAACAGAAAAACGCCTTTATCAAATTTGTCCCGTTCAATTTTATCGAGCTATTGGATAAAAAATCTATCCTAGAACTACGCCTTGGCGACCAAATCCAACAAGAAATGACCATCCTCTTTTCCGATATACGCTCCTTTACAGCACTATCTGAAGAAATGACACCCAAAGAAAACTTTGACTTTATCAACTCCTACCTAAACCAATCCAGCCCAGCTATCCGTAACCACCGCGGATTCATTGATAAGTATATGGGAGATGGCGTCATGGCCTTATTTCCCAAAGATTCAGAAGATGCTGTCAATGCAGCTATCGATAAATTGCAAAGCGTACATTCGTACAATGAAGAGCGAATTGGTGCTGGCCGCAAACCCATTCGCATAGGCATCGGGATTCATACCGGGATGTTGATGCTCGGAATCGTAGGGGAACAAGAGAGATACGACTGTACTGTTATCTCAGATGCAGTAAACTTAACATCTCGTATAGAAAGTCTGACAAAAGTGTATTCCGCTTCTATCCTAATCAGTGAGTATACCTATGAAAAACTCAGAGATAAATCTAAATACAATATTCGCATCATCGATCGCGTACAGGTAAAAGGCAAGAACCAGCCAGTTAAAATTTATGAGATCATAGACGGAATGTCAAAGCGAGTACAAAAAATTAAAATTGCCACCAAAGAAGATTTTGAAATAGGAATCGAAGCCTACAACCAAAAAGATTTTGCCAATTCTCTGGCCTACTTCCAAAAAGTCCTACAAATGGACCCCTTAGACAAAGCCGCCGAATTGTACATTACACGCATTGAATACTTACAAAAACACGGCGTCCCCCTACAATGGGATGGAATAGAAAGGCTAGAACACAAATAACCACTAGGGTAACTTCTGTAACAGCGCTACAACTTGTACAGCAACTCCCTCTTTTCGACCAATAGCTCCCATTTTTTCCACAGTAGTAGCTTTAATAGAAATATCTTTTAGAGGAATTGCTAATAGAGTAGAGAGACTCTTACGAATATCATCACGGTGTGGGTTGATTTTAGGCTTTTCACAGATAATGGTAGCATCCAGGTTTACAATAGCATAGGACTCTACCTGCATAAGTTCAAGAGTCTTAGCTAGAATTTTACTGGAATCCAACCCCTTATTAGCTGGGTCGGTGTCCGGGAAATGGTAGCCTATATCTCCCAAGGCCAACGCGCCTAAAATAGCATCTGCAAGGGCATGTAGTAAAATATCAGCATCAGAATGACCGATGAGTGCTAGGTCTGATTCGATAGTATACCCACCTAAGATGAGTGGCCTGCTTGGATCGACTTGTAATTTGTGGAAGTCTATTCCCTGTCCTATACGGTACATGAGAGAATTCTGTTTTGTTACTAGTTATAAACAAGTTTTTTTTAGTTTTTCATTGCCAATTTTTTAAGATTGTAAGAATTATACCTAAATCCTTTTCCCCTCGATATTTCGACAGTGCTCAATACAAGCTCTGTTCGGGGAACGCTCGATTAGTTTTTTTAGATACATTCTAAGAGTAGGAAAAGCATGTTCCTTTCATAAAGAATAAATCCGTTCCCCGAGCGGAGCCGAGGGGAACATTATTTGGGGAAGCAAAACACCAATGAAATTTTTCTATTATTTAATCTTATTCTTTCTCTGCGTTTGTCCTGGTATTGCTAAAGAACCACTACGAATAGAGGGCAATTGGCAGATACTAGACCAGGAACAGGTAAATGGTGTTGCAAGCATCCTAGAAAACCCAGAAGAGTACGCATGGAAACCGGTTGACCTACGCAAAAGAAAGTTTGTTTCTAGCAAAGAAGGTGAGTATTTTTTACTACGCAGCAAGCTCCCTGCGACACAGCTTTGGAAGTCTCCCAGTGTTTTTTTAGGTAAAAGTATCTTTTCTTATACAGTGTGGCACGATACTAAGATGGTCTACCAGCACAGTGACCATACGCAATTCCATGCCAAACGCTTTTTAGGTTGGCTCTGGCACCAATTTACCATCCAAGAAAAAGCCCAACCGAGTTATTTATACTTGAAAGTCTATTCAGAGCTCAACTTACACCTTCCTATTTCAGAACTAGGCGATGAAAATTATCTCTACAACCGAACCTTTATGCAAAGCTTACCTGCCATGTTTGTTGCGGTTATTTGCGTTTTCTTAGGGATTATATTTCTCATTGTATCGATTCTCCTCAAAGATATGTTCAATGTTTCGATCACTATCTTTTATCTATGCGTTGGTTGGTGGCTTATCAATATCAATCCAATCTCACAATTTCTCTTAGCGCTAAATCCATTGCGTTTGCAGTTGGAATTATTTGCCTTGTACCTAGCACCGATTGGTTGTGTGCTACTGGTCATGGAGATTGTACCGTCTCGTCTCAACCATGTCTTACGCGTCTGTGCTTACATATTTTTTGCTTACTTTTTAGTTGCTGCTTTGGCGGAGTTTTCAGGCCTGTTGCCTCTATGGAAAACGGTAATTCCCTTTGATATCTATCTTTTGTGTGCGATTCTCCTGGTTTCCTACCAAATCATCCGAGGTTCTCTGCGTGGTAACTCTAAGGCACGAATCCTGGCATTTGGTTTGGTTGCCTTGATCTTCTTTGCGACCCATGATGCCTTTGTTGTAATGGGACATTTACAACATAACATGCAAATGCACTGGGGAGCCTTATCGTTTATTCTCTCCATGGTTGGGATTGCTCTTGCTCGTACCATCGAAATGCACCGTGAACTGGCAACTAAAAATAAAAGCCTCGACTTTCTCAACCAAAACTTGGAAACTAAAGTCCAGGAAAGAACATACGAACTTTCCGAAAGTATGAAAAAAATCCAAACCCTAAAAGAACAACAAGATGGTGACTATTTCTTAACATCTCTTTTAGAAAAGCCTTTACAAACCAATCGTAATAAATCGAAAAAAGTACAGACCGATTTCTATACCTCGCAAAAGAAAAAATTCGAATTTATGAACCGCAAGGCAGAGTTAGGCGGAGATATTTCTATCTCAGGCAACCTACGCTTTTTCCAAGAAGGCAAACGCTATATCTTCTTTTTTAACGGTGACGCTATGGGGAAATCGATGCAAGGAGCCGGCGGAGCTATCGTCGCGGGTACAGCTGTCAATAACATCATAGCCCGTTCCGCCAGAAACAACAAAGTCATCCAGGTCAGTCCTGAGATATGGCTAAAAGAAACGTACCAGGAGCTAGACGCTATTTTCCAAACCTTTGGTGGTTCCATGGTCATGTCAGCCGTATGTGGAATTGTCGATGAGGAGACGGGTGAGATGTGGTTTTTCAATGCAGAGCATCCTGCTACAATTTTATTCCGTGATGGCAAAGCACATTTTATTGATTCTGGTATAGAACTTCGAAAACTTGGTTCTCCGATAAATGTAGACTTTGAGTTTTTACGCTACCAATTGCTTCCAGGAGACATTCTTTTCTGTGGCTCTGACGGCAGGGACGATTTAGAAATTTCTCATACCAAAGGCTCGAATCGTAAGATCAATGAAGACGAGACCTTGATTTTACGAATTGTAGAACAATCTCAGGGTGAGATCCAAACGATCCTACGCTTACTCGAAGAAACTGGCTCGATTACTGACGACCTCTCTTTGGTAAAATTGAGCTTTCAAACCAATGCTCTCGTCGATCAGGGTTTGTAAATGGCCAATGTGCTAGTCATAGGCGCGACCTCGGCTGTCGCCCAAGAAATTATCCAGCTGTTAGCTCATGAAGAAAACAACCGTTTTTATTTTTTAGCACGCAACCCGAGCAAACTACAGGCATTGTGCGAGACTTTGCCTGGAAAGGTTTTAGGCTCTAGCAGTCTTGATTTTGTCAGGCACGACGACATGCAGACTGCCATGCAACAGGCACTTACTACTTTGTCTACCATTGACCTTGCCCTACTCGCTCATGGTGACTTAGGCGACCAGCTCTTATCCGAAAAAGATTACCAACATGCTGAAAAAATTTTTGCCACCAACGCGTTGTCAGCCATTTTCCCCATCTTACAACTTGCCAATGCCATGGAAAAACAGGGGTTTGGCCAAATCACTACAATTGGTTCCGTCGCAGGAGAACGTGGCAGGCCGCGCAACTATACCTACGGAGCCGCCAAGGGTGCAGTAGGTCTGTACCTACAAGGTGTACGTTCACGCCTGTGGTCGCAAGGAATTTGTGTGCAGTATATCAAATTAGGTCCTGTTGATACACCTATGACGGTAGATCACGAGAAAAACTTCTCTTTTACGAGTGCAAGTCGCGCCGCAGAATTGATCGTAAAAGCGATACGGTGCAAAAAAGCGGAAGTCTATATCCCAGGATTCTGGCGATTGGTTCTGTTGGCCGTGCGCTATATGCCAGAATTTCTCTTTCAAAAACTCAAGTTTCTTTCGGGAAGGTAGCCTATGTCTCGCAAAATTGTTTTGATCACGGGTGCAAGTAGCGGAATTGGATTGGCGTTGAGCCAATTGCTGTATGCAAAAGATGAGTTTTTAGTGCTCGCTACCGCACGCGCCTCCTCTTTACCCCGCTTTGCCCAACAAAACCTCTTAGAAAAGGATCACTTTTTTACCTGGCCATTGGACATTTGCAATGCAGAAGAACGGGAAAACTGTATTTCACAAATTGAAAGTCGATTCGGTAGTATTGACATTCTCATCAACAACGCCGGTGTCTCCTATACCTCCGTTATCGAAGAGGCGAGCTTTTCGGAAGAGTTGCAGCAATTGCAGATCAACTACTTTGCTGCGATGGCTCTGATCCGCCGTATCCTTCCCGCAATGCGCAAGAAACGCTCCGGTCGCATCATCAACGTCTCCTCTGTCGGTGGTATGATGGCTATGCCGACTATGGGCATTTACAGTGCCTCCAAATTTGCTTTAGAGGGTGCTACAGAATCTCTGTGGTATGAGATGAAACCTTGGAATATCAAAGTGACTCTTTTCCAACCAGGCTTTGTCCATTCCGATGCGTTTCGTAAGGTGTTGTTGACCGAGAAAGCAAAAGTTTCCAGTGCAGATACACACTCTGTCTACCAGCCCTACTATAGCAATATGAGCCGTTTCATTGCAAAAATGATGGGTATCGCCTATGCAAGTCCGGAGACTTTGGCGCAAAAACTCTACAAACTGATGCAGGCGAAAAATCCACCGATTCGCGTTGCAGCTACGATTGACGCCCTTTTTTTTGCCTATATCCGCCGTTTTTTGCCACGCAAGTTGTACCACTACATCCTCTATCGCTTTTTACCAAATATTAAGGAATGGGAAGCCCATGCTAAAACGTTTTCTAAAAAAGATTCTTCCAAATGAAGACCTAACCGACCTCTTCTTCCGTGTTATGTTTAGTTCTATTTTCTTAGGCTTGGGGATGGAACACCTCTTCCAAGACGAAATCTTACAAAAGTTGATGCCAGAGTGGTTTGAATGGATTCTACCCAAACGCATCGTTTCTATTTGTACTGGCCTGGTATTGTTGTTTGGTGGTTCCTCCATTTTGCTTGGCTACAAAATTAGATTAGGTGCGTTGGTTCTTGCTAGCTTCTTGGTACTTGTCAACGCGAGTATCCATTTCCTAGGTGTCGTAAAATCTCCCGACACCATGCCAGCAAATTGGCATTGGCTGTGGGATGCCTACCAAAGAAGCAATTTGGTTAAGAATATCTGCCTACTTGGGGTTTGCTTGCACCTGCTCTACTACCAGCCGAGGAAGTACAGCTTGGAGAATTTTTTAAAAAATCGTTAGTTTTACAGCAAAGTAATGGATAGATGTTTTTTTGTGTTATTCGACCATACTATTCACTCATGGGGAATGTGTTGACAGCTAATTGATACTCTAAAGATAGGTAATAGTAATACTTTTTAAATTTTATGGAGATTTTTATGAAAAAAGCATTTCTATGCCTTTTGGTAACAACAATGATTCTAGTAGGTGCAATGTCTTGTAAAAAAGATGAGGATGATACCTTACAAAATTTGATACTTTTAGTTTTATTTCAGCAACAGTCTGAAGCCCAAGCGGTAGCGAATGCCATTGCCCAACATCCTTCCTGTACGGTAGCAATTGCGGCTTCCACTACCTCACAAAACTTAGTAAAAGATAGCACTAACAATGAGGCTATGATTAAAGCAACCTTAACTGCAAGTCAAAAAATAGTTTTTACAGGGACAAACTTACCTGGTGAGTTACTAAAATCATCTTGGGGCAACGTTTTTTCTGGTGACCCATGCACAACAGGAACATTTACAAATGTAGATAGTAGCTTTACCATAACTACAAATAATTTAGGAACTCAATTGGAATTAACTCCTTCTGCTGCAGGAGATTATAGCTTTGAATACACCTACAGCACATCCACTTTAGAAGCAGTGTCTATTCAATAAACCGTCAAAGTGTGTAGGAGTGTAGGACAGAATTCCCTACCCTACAGCTCTTTGCAAAGTCCTAACCTAATTCCACGCCAAATACAATAGATACAGTAAGAACAATTGGGGTGCTGCCCAAACCACATAGGCTTGGTTGCGGTTGACAGCAAATAGTTCCTGACATGTGTTTGCATAGAACTTGCCAGAATAGCGTGCCCCTGTGCCGAGGATGAGTACCCAGAGAATTCCGAGAAAGACATAGGAGTAGTAACTACTGTCTGCTCCTACAGGGAAATTGCTATTGATTATGAGAAGTGGGAAGTAGGAAACTATGTAGTAGAGGCTGGAGTGCAGGAGGATGGCACTGTTTTTGCCAAAATGGCGGTTTTCGATGCCAAGAACTTGCAATAGCGGGTAGCTGGTGCAGCAGAGATACAAACAAGCAGCGACGATAGCAAAGAGTAGATACACCACGTTGAAAGGATAGGAGTTGAGGTAGTAGTAGAACAGGGACACGCCTTTCTTCTGGTATGCCGCTTTCATCGCTGTGTTGGTGGTTTCCATCAGTGTATAGTTGAATAGGTAAAAAAGGAAGTATAGAAGTGCGTAAAGTAGAAATAAGCCAAAGATAGCTTTGTACATACGCTTGCGATAAGCCTTGGCATCTTCTGTAATGGCTTGCACAGGCTCGTTTTCGGCTTTTAGGTAGCTTTTGTAAACTTGCATGACTCGTTTGTAGTAGTCTAGGCTAAAATACTTTCTCATAGTGTTCCTTTGGCTGGTTGCCTTATTGATAATTTATTTCTTTAACTTTTATGTGTCATTATTTTTTTTATTTTTTGTCATATTTTTCGTATCGTGCAAATTGAGATAAGCAAGGACTGGTTTTCTTACGAGATTTTTCGGATTTTTCCGTGATTTCCTGTAGTATTCCTGCAAATAATAGGATTGTAGAGATTTTTTATCGTATATGGGTAACTTAGATACTAAAAAAGCTTTTTTATGGCAATTTTTACGGTTAAGAAATTTTTTTCATTGATCTTCTCGGATAGTTTTGCTATATTTGGCTAATATAGATTTTTCTGTAGTTTTTGGGAGAAAACGGGCACTTGGTGTTTGGTAATAACTTTTTTCTCAATTGGCTTTTGCTGGCGGGGAATGTGTTGACTTCCCCTTTGTAGCAGAGGACATAGGTAGTACTTTTTAAATTTTATGGAGATTTTTATGAAAAAAACGTTTCTATCCATTTTGGTAACGATGATGATTTTAGTAGGAGCGATTTCTTGTAAGAAAGATGATGATGACGATACTTTACAGAATTTGATACTCTTAGTATTGTTCCAACAACAGTCCGAAGCCCAAGCTGTAGCAAATGCGATTGCGCAGCATCCAGGCTGTACTGTAGCCATCGATGCAACTACTAGCTCACAAAATCTAGTCAAAGATAGTACGAATGGAGAGGCAATGATTAAAGCTACATTGACATCCGGGCAATCTCTAGTTTTTTCTGGTGTTAGTCTACCGGGAGGAACTATAAAATCATCTTGGGGGGTAGCATATAGTGGAGATCCTTGTACAACAGGTGCATTTACTAGTGTTGATACTTTTACTATAACGGATAGTACAGATAGAACTACCCTAACATTAACTCCCAGTACTGCAGGAACTTACTCTTTTGAATATGGATATAGTGGTTCTTCATTAGAGTCTGTATTGATACAATAATAAAAACTAGGTAGAAAAGCATGAAAAGCAAAAGCGACAAACAACAAGTAAGTATCTGGAAACACGTGGCACACATCGGGTTGTTCGTTAGTCTACTCTATTTTCTGCTCTTTCCTACCACAAACCTCTTCGCACAAGCCCTCCCAACACCGCTTATGGGTGACCCTTTTGACCCACAGCGATTGCAGGAGGACTTCAACCAAGCCTTCGTTCTGAGAGACCTGAATTCCTGGGACTCCTACATCGACGACAAACTACAAACCTATCGCGCCGAATGGGAGTTCAATCTTGATAGCCAAATCACAAACCAAATAGGCCAGGTTTCAGGAACAGATTTCTACAACGATACGGAAACCTACAAACAATACTTTGAACGGGTTCTCAACTCGGAAAAAGAGTCTTTGTACACCAATTGGGAGTCCGAAGCAAATGCCCTCATCCTTACAGAACGCGAGAAATACCTAGGCAATTACATTGGCAACATCTTAGACAATGTGCAAGATGCTAGCGATGCGACCAATACACAGACCAATGACTTTCTCAACTTACCCACTGAGCTTTTAGAGAGCTTCCAAAGTTGGTATGAAAACTACCAGGAAGCGCTGCAAGATGGTAAGACGGAGTTTGACCAGCAAGCGATAGAACTGTATAAAGAATACACAGAATTTAGCCAAAACCTCAAACAGCAAAAGCAAAAATACCAGGAAAACTTGCAAACAGCCTACTCCTATAAGATCAATGTTGTCAATGGTATCGATGGGGAAATTTCTTACTTTAAAAGCCAGTTGTATGATAGAAGCAATCTATCTCTGTATACAGAATTCCTCTATGATGGGCAACATACCAACTTGGATGAGTATATAGAGACCCACAAAGACAATACCAGCCTGGACATAGATGCAGAGATAGCCGCTGGCAGGATCAGATTCAGTGAGGCAGGGGAAGACCTCGCGGAACTCATCGATAACTTGTACACACGTACGACGCCGATGAACCTAGCGTACCTCAAGCAAAACTTACACAACACCTTTCTATACAATCCCGACAGCTTTTTTGACCTTCCCAACGGACAATCCTTAGAACCTGGTGTGGACTATAGTGCACAGGTCACCGATGGTAGCCTGAGCCTAAACGAGCTAGGACAAAACATGCAAGATCTCCTAAAAGGCTTCGCAGATAATAACATTTCCGACATCAATACTCAGGTAGATGCAATTCTCAGCAAAATCAACGATAAAGCAAACCTACAGACATTCCTAGCCGAAGGGCAAAGTGTAGCAGATGTTGCAAATGACGCAGGTACAAAAATCAATGATGCAAACGATGTAGGTGTAAAAAAAGCCTATTACGAAGGTTGGTTCAATTATGAGAAAGAAGTGACTGCTGATGATGGCAGCAAAACCAAAGAGAATGTGAGCCGCCTCAGCCATATGGCCAATGGTTTGTTTTACTCCATCTACTCTCTCAAGGATAAGTTGGATACGTTGGATATGACAATTGATTGGTCCACACTCGATCTGAGCGAAATGGACTATAGTACAGTGCTTTCCGAACTGTCCACAGATGTTATAGATTATTTAGATACACAAGAGAAATATACAAAACAGAAATTCACTGATTTTAAAAATGCTGCCGACCAACAAGAGTATAACGGGAAACCAATAGCAACACTTGATTCAGCAATCGTAAATGGAGAATTATATATAACTAATGAATATTATAGAAAAAATGATAAGTATGTTGCTACTGAAATTTTTAATGAAAAAGATGTAATATACCAGAGTATAAAAGCCTATATAGATAACCCGGATGCAGCAAACTTATCTTTTTTAAAACAAGTTGTTACAGATCGCTTTTACGATGGTAAAGTAGATGATTATAAAATATTAAATATACACAATGCAGATCTTTATGCATACAGTCCAACAACAGCAGGTAACTGGAATAAACTTGGAGAGTGGAGTAGAGGAGCAGATTATAAGAAAGTCAGGGACTCCCAGTTAGTCATTGACAATGTAATCAGCCAATACTCTGTTTCTGATTTCACGCATTATGCAGAACGCTGGCTAATCTGCAAAGGAATTGCTCTTTGTGTAGGAGAAAACCAAGCCCAAAAAGAAACCCATTTCTATTATCGTTTTAACTATACAGTCAGAGACCAAAATATCTACGAAAAATACAAAACTTGGGAAGAGTTCAACAAAGAGATGAACTCCCAACTCAGCCATTGGAAGAATAATGTAAAACCCTCCGTTACCCAGTGGGAAGCGAGTGTCAACCACTACAAAACGGTTGTAGATACTTGGACAAAAGAAGCAGATGACCTACTGCAAGAGGCAGAGAACCGCTACAAAGAAGCCCTGAAGAATCTCAACAAAGAGAAAAATACCTGGTTTGCTAAGATGAAAGAAGAGGAGAACAAGAACCGTTCCACTTGGGACGTGTTACTCACCACCGCACAGTACTTAGTAACTCGTAACGCCACAAATGAGACCGAAACCGCAGCTGATATCCGCAGTGCTGCCCCTGTATTCGAAGACAGTAACTTCACCATTGCCTCTGTCCAACCAGGAGTTTTCAACCAAGATTTAGAAGCTCTCAAAAAGAAGACCTTCACGGTAGAAGGTGATAGAGAAGCAGGAATCAGAACAGAAACCTATACCATCTACGACGCCGAGATCGAAGTACCTGAGTTGGACACTGAGAAATTAAACTTTAAAGACATTTTTAGTAATGCTCTAAACGGTGCTTTCAACTTTACCCGCTTGGATGGCTACAACAATGTGATCGATAGAGCCGAAGAATCCTATTGGGAAACTTTCGCCGTAGAAGCAACAAAATCGTACCGATTTATAGCCCACGATTACACAGAAGGCTCAGCTCTGTACACAAAAGACGAAGAGGGTAAGATTGTACTTACGACAAAAGCTATAGAGGAAATGAATAACTGCTATAAAAACTTCTCCAGTGCGGAACTGGCAGGTGAACTCGCCAACCAGGGGCATTGTTCGACCTATCTCCGAAAAGCCAGTGACGAAGAATTTAGCTATAGTCGTAAGGGCAATAAGCTCTATATCAACCGTTCCGTTTTTACCGGTCGCTTGGGAGAAAAGCAAGCAGATGGTAGCTATGCCGCCGAAAAAACCACCAAGACAGAAGTCATCACTCTGTCTACCTTTAAGCATGTCGGCCTACCCGGCTCGAATGGCGAAGAGAGTGTTGCAAACGGTGGAACGTCTCATCCCACATTATTCTCCAGATGGGACTATGACACCCTTACAAGTATCAACAATATTGTCTATGGAGAGTATGACTATACTGATCCCGACAAACCCAAGTTAATAACACCAGGTCTACTGGATACCGAAAGCAAATTTAACAATGATTCCAACAGTTTGCAAGCAGCCAATACTCGTATCGATACTCTCAACGAATACAACCGCCAGTTCTACATGGCAAACGCTACACGGCAATCACAACTGGACTATGTTTTCGAACAGCTCGCGACAGCCATGATTACGGGAGGAGCACAAGGAGCAAGAGCTACCGCACAGCAGTTGTTTGAAGGCCAGGTCAATGCCCAAATAGCTCAGTTTATTGGGGAAGCACAGGGTATGTCCCCTGAGCAAATCGCCGAATTTACCCAACTTGTTACAATTGTTAGGGGGCGTATCAGAGCAGATAAGATCAAGCGTAGGATTGATGGTTCTGCCAATCGGTATATGTCAGGTTACTTTGACCATATAGGAAAACAAATGGGTGGTGATTTCGGAAAAATTTTCCAAAAGATAGGTAATGGTATGCATTTGTTAGAACAAAGAATTATCACACCTGCGCTTAATTATTCTCGCTCTGTAATGGCTGGTTTTGCACTTCCCTTGTTAGGTGCCTATATCCCCAAACATAGCAACCCTCTTTACTCCAGACGACTAACTCATATCAGAGACAGTAAAGCAGAGATTAAAAATCTGCAAGCACAAGAACAACATATAATTACCGAAGCGATTACAGAGCAAGTTGTAGCAGCAACAGGAATCCATCCAAGTGTCATTGAAACAATTCTTACAGATAGAGCCGGACGTCTTGCAGCCAGACGAAATAGAAGAGTTACCAGCATTTCACGACCTATAAGTATGCTTCTGAAAAAATCAATCATAGGAGTGACCACCAAACTTATGAATATGTTTGCTGTTGGTGTTTTTCGAGTGTCGTCTAAAGAAACTGCTGAAAATATTCGAACAGGTACAGAAACAGCATCGGGTCTAACAACGAATAGCCAGGCAGAAGCCTTCAACTTAGGGCTCAGTGATATTTTTCTCAACATTTTTGAAGTCGGTGCTGTCCAAGATGCCTACCTGCAACCTACAGAAGACCAACGCAATAAAGAAATCGTCAAAGAGAAAATTGCTATTGCTTTTGCCGAGCACTTAGGCCTCCCAGAAAGCACTGTCAAAGCTATTGTTGATAAGGAAGTGCAAAGATTAGACGACAAAAAAGCCTACAAGCAATCCATCCAAAACGCACACAAAGAAATGGCAAAACTAGTTGTGAAGGCCATTATAGCCGCTTTAACCGTTGGAAAGTCGGAAATCTTTTCCGCAAAACAAGAAATTACCCAACAAGGGGCCGATATGGCTGCAAACGCTGAAAAGACCATCAATAGCATTGGTGGCTTCCTCAGCAAAGCCGGCGATACCCTCTCAGGAATATGGGAAGGATTCCAGGCTTTTATGAGTGACCCTTTCTCGGCCATTGCAGATGCCGGTTCCGCAGTTGCAAATTTGGGTAGCAACTTCTTTTCTACCGGTTGGGATGGGATAACCACGGTTGCCTCAGCAATAGGCAATGCTGGCAAGGCCATCCTAGAAGGTGCACAAACTCTTTTCACAAATCCACAAGCCTTTTTCGATTCTACTTTAGAACTCGCTGGAACTGGAATCGAAGCTGGTTGGGATTCCCTTATGGGTATAGGTTTTGACGCTGTAGAAAAAATGCAGGACGTACTCACATTACTCCAGGAAAACCCCGCCGAATTCATTGCCAACTACAACCAAATTCTCAACCAAGCTGTAGACTCTCTCTTTGATGGTAAGGAAGGCAACGCCATTGACAAAATGAAAGCAGCCCTTTTGAACCAACTCTCCAGCATGGTTAGCAACGCTCTAGTGGGTGTCGGCATCACCCCTACCATTGGCGAAGACGGTGAGGTAAGCTTCGAAGTAAATATGGGGGATAACGTAAGCATCAATGTAGGACAAGGAACCCCCACTACCATTGGGATTGGGGATAGCGACTTCGACCAAATCAACATTGGGCCTGGTGGCATCTCGTACGACAATGGTAGCTATGGTTCGATGTTCTACGACCCAGCAACTGGCAGCTTTGGCGTTGACCTTCCCCCAGGCGCCACAAACCCATTTACCGAGTTAGAAACTAGCATCACCGACATACAATCCATCATCAACGGCGATCATTCCCTCTACGCAGACTTCGAGAATGTCGTCAGTGATATCGAAAGCTACGCTAACCCCAACAGTCCCAACTACCCTGGCAACATTGCATCCAACATCCAAAACTCGATCGACAACGCCCTTGCACTACCAGACCCCAGTGAAATTACAGGCAATGTGATAGACCTCGCCATTGGCCAACCTGTGAAAGATTTTAGCGATGACGTTTTGGGTGAAATCCAAAGCTATACCGGTAGCGTCGAACAACTGATTAGCCCGACAAACCCCAGTTCGCTGACAAGCCAAATAAACCTCATCACTTCTACCGTCAACAATACCATGCAAAACTTGACCGGCGATGCTTTGGGTTCCGTGCAGGCCATTGCATCCAACCTTGCTGCGATCCAACAAGACCTAGCGACGATTACCGGCTCTTTGACTGCTCCGATAGACAACCTTACCTCTGATTTGAATGACAACTCCGTAGTAAATCAAATCAGCACCATCCAAGACAATTTGGACAATATAACAAACCTCACAGATCAGGGCAGCAGCCAACTTCTACAAACTGTGAACAACGAAATCGGTAACATCACCAATCCGGAAAACCCGAACTCTATCACCTACAACCTCAACCAAATCTCACAGATTACCGAGGGTATCACCTCTCCCGATGATCCCAATTCGATCGTCAGTCGTTTGAACCAAACAGTAGAGCAGTTGCAGCGAGTACTGGCAGTGGAACAGGCAAAGGCCATCCAAGACTACGCAAATGCCCAAATATCTGGCACGGAGATGATCCGAGACGCGGTACAGCATTCTACCAATAGCTTTCTCGCTACAATGGGCTTTGGCCAAACCCTGCCCACTGGTATGACCCTACCAGGTTCCGAAGGCGGTGCGGACGGCAGTGGTACTACAACTGGAACTGAGGAAGAGCCGGTTACCCAAGAACAACTCGCGGCAGTTCTGGCACACTTGGGAGAAGAGGAGGCAGAGTCCTTTCTACGCTTTCTTGCGGAAAATGGAGGTGCCACTACCATGGCTGGTCTAATCGCTCTCCTGGCGGCGTATATGCAGCGTAGGCGGGAAGAGGAGGACGAGTTAGAAGAAGGTGAGGATGGGGAAGATAGCACCGGAACTGGCAATGGGCTTGAGGGGGATTTGGAAGTTGGAGAACGTGGGGAAGATACTATTTCTCAAGAAGGTTCTTTAGTAACAGATCCTTATATACGACACAATATTGAACTTTTACAAAACTACTACTATGCCACAACCGAAGTCCAAGCCAAAGAATTATTAGAAGAGATGATTGAAAAAGATCCTGATAATGCAAGCCTATATACGGAAGCATTGCAAGAAGCGATCTCTACTTGGCATAGTTTGCCAACTTATGCTGAACAAATGGAACAATTAGGACGGCCATCCGAAGAGTTTATGCACGAAATGCTTGGAGAAAAAGAGCCTGGTGTAGCTATGGCAAGCACACAAATTCTCTTGGGTGGTAGAGGTGGGCCAGCACCTGACGGTTCTTATATTGGAGAGGATAGTAATACATTTTCGCAAGAAGAGGAAGAACGAGAATATGATATTGGTAGCATTCCAGCAGAAATTCAGGAAAAATTTAAAGAAAATCCTACGACAGCACCAGTAACAGTTTTTCTCGATAATGTTTATAAACTTTCCGAAAAGGTAATGGACGGTATTGCGAGTTTTGCTGAGTTAAAAGAGCTATCCGAGGAGTTTCCTGAAACCAATAGTATCAATGAAGAAATGGGTTTACATAAGGATAATATAGAACTTTTAAAGAACTTTGTATATAAAACATCTAAAAATTCACCTAGTACAGCTGCAGCAAATCTATTAGCGGAGTTAATTGCGAGAACTCCAGATAGTATTCACGTATACACAAATGCCTTTCGAGAGGCAGAAGAAGCCTTGAACAGCGATCCAAAACCTAAACCAACGAAAGAAGATGTTCCAGTTGATTTGAAAAGTACGATTAATCAGATTACAACAATAACAAATAAAACTATATCTGAAGTATCACCCACATACGAAAGGTTTGTACATAACAATGCTATCATTACCAATTATTTTTCTGCACGAGGCTATTCTGCCGCAGAGAATTTGTTAAAACATATTCAGAAGGAAGACCCAGTAAACGCTTATCGCTACCGCCAAGCATTCAATGATTTTGCGGGTTCAGATGAATACAAAGATCATGGGTATTATTATGATGCTGATAGTTCTCATAAGAAAAAAATGGACAAAGCTGGAAAGAATCATCTAAACGATCTACTTAGATGGAAACTAACAGATCTGAAATTGGATGATAACTTTTGGAGAAAAGGAAATGAAGAACTACAACAAGAAGCTCTGAAAAAAATTTTACAAATACCTAGAGAAGTAGTCATTTCTAAAGAGCAAGAGTATAAGTTATTGGATACTATGTTAACAAATCCTAACGATTTGTATTTGGAAATACAGAAACTCCCAGAAAGTGAAAGCCTAACCAAGGCAGATAAAATTACCTTGCAAGCAGAATATAGACAAAAAGTAAAAGAATTAAATAAACCTCTTCCTAATCCTGAAAACAATACTATCACTCCTGAACAATTAAAATATGACTTTGATCAAATCCAAGATCCGTATTTAAAAGGAAAAGTTGGTAAGGCCGTATATGCATCACAAGAAGAATTAAACCGCGTCATCAAGTATCTAAAGAGTGAGGGTGTTCCAATAAATGTAGTTGAGAATTTACAAAAATTTCATTCAAAGAGACAAGAAATACTCAATGATTTACAAAATAAACAAGACTATATGGAGGTTGCATCTGAAGAGATCTTGAAATTGCAAGAACCATTCAATGATTGGAATTGGAATCCTTTCAAAAATGTGTATCCAAAAACGTATGATGAATTAAAAGAGGAGGCTCAGGCTTTATTTGCAGAAAAGTATGCAACAGAAGGAGGGCTAGAAGAAGCCAAAAAAGTGATGAAGGAGAAAATTCTCTTATCTGGTCTAAAAACGGATGAGAAGATGGAAATCCTCCAAGATGTTGGATACGGCATTGAAGAACTAAATAACAATAAACATACTACACCTATTACAAAAATAGATATTCAAAGTGCTTTTGAGTCGGAAGCTATCGAAGCAAATATACAAAAAAACGTAGAATTAATTGACCACATTTTTGTTTTGAACAATGAAGCAAATTCTAAAAAATTTATAGAAGAACAGTTTAGAGATGATCCTAAGAAACAGTACTACTTAGATAAACTACAAGAGAATAAAGATATTTGGGATAATAAAGTAGCAAAACCTCTCTCTAATGTAGAATTAGAGAACTTGAGAAACGACAAAAGAGAGAAAGCACACACCTATTTTGATAGTTTTCTAAGTGCAGAAGATAAAGAAAAAATACTGTATAGGAAAACATATCAGATTGGAGATCTTCTAAATGAAAAAGTAAAACCTTCCACAAATTCCGAAGAAATCACCAATGAACTCGTACTAAACAATTTATACAAAATCGTTAGACCCTACCAAAAAGAACTAGAGAAATTTCGGCGTACAACCAATTTTCGTAAGCACTATGCTGAAACAAAAGAAGAGTCTGATGCTTTAGAAAAGGAATACAAAAAACAAGAAAAATTTGTAAAAGAAATAGAAGAAGAGATTCGTTGGCGAGAAAAAGATGAGCAAGCTAACCTAGGAAATTTTCCCAATGGTTTGCTTAAACATAGTTTCGTTGAGTCAACTCTTATCAATGATTTCACAAAAGTCGAAGCAAGTGTAATTATTTCCAGATTTTTACAACAAGAGCCACGTTTAGAAAAAGAATTTGATAGAGCTTACCAAACTATTTATGATGAAATTATAAATATAAAAGTTGATGACGATAAGAAAAATGACCAAAATGAAATAAATAAAATAGAAGAGAAAAAAGCTACTTTATTGGATTTACTGAATATTCTAAAAAAATATTGTGTTTCTAATAATGCTAATTTAGAATCTCGAAGAGTTATTTTACAAGAGCTTAAAGAAAAATATCAATTGACAAACAAAGAAAAGGAAAAGTCAAAAATTAGAGTAGATGGAGCTATAATTAAAAA
>JBCCIA010000066.1:0-18164 GCA_039028475.1 Spirochaetota bacterium
AATTGAGAATGTAAAAGTTTTGCAGTAAAAATCCTACATAAAAACCTTCAAGACTTAATCAAACTGCAAAACTCACCGTTAGTAGCAATATTGGCTTGCTAATTGTATAGAAAATAAGGCGATTATTTCACCTTGCTAGATTCTATAAAATATTGACATTTTCCTCTAGCAACTGTAATATCCATAATATGAAACGTAAGTCTGTTCTAAAAGTTCTAGGTCTTTTTTTATCCTCCCTTTTATTCATCCAATGCCAAACCACCACTTATAAAAAAAAATCTGAAGTAGTTTGGCCAGAAGATAATCTAAAAGCAAATTTAAAAATCAAACCTTCCGTCAAATCACCCTTTTCCGTAGGAATCTATTACGTCAACGATGAATACTGGAGTAAAATCTTAGCGAACTCTAAAGCAGGAGAATTGCAAGAGTTTGATAAAGAAATAGTTTCTACAGGAGCAGTAAGCTATATCAATATCATCAATAAAGCCCACCAAAATACAGTAGAAGCAATCAGAGCTGCTGGTGCACGGCAAGACGTAGATGCTGTTTTGATTTTAGAGGACAGCACGACATTTGAATACCGCTTAAACTTTCTTTCACCTCTCTACCTCACCATTGTTGGTTTATGGTTTGTACCAGGGCACAGTTCCGAAGCTCTTATTACTATGAAGGCAAGTCTCTGGGATGTAAAGACTGGATACTTGATACTTACATCACGTGGAGAAGGAGAATACAATACCTGGGGCAGCTACCAATCTTTAAATAACCGCGAATTGCCTGCAAGAACCATCAAAGGAGCCACAAAAGAGTCCTTAAAAAGCCTACTGAGGCATATCAAAAGAGAAACACCTAAGGCAATTATCAAGCTATCTAAATATTATAAAAACTAAAGTATATGGCATCAGCTTTCGGACACGCAGTCGCCTCCCTCGCAATTGGTAGCAGTTTTTCCAAACACCTCACCTCGGCCAAGTTTTGGTTTTTGGGTGTGGTTTGTTCCATTCTGCCCGATGCTGATGTGATTGCCTTTCGTTTTGGTATTCCCTATGGCAGCTTTTGGGGTCACCGGGGCTTCTCGCACTCTATCCTCTTCGCCTTTTTATTGGCAATTCTCATCACTTTGCTGTTCTACCGCTCAGTTCTGCTCACAAGACAAGGTTTGCTAGTCATCCTATTTTTCTTTCTCTGTACCATCTCTCACGGGATTTTAGATGCTTTGACAAATGGTGGTCTTGGAGTAGCATTTTTCTCTCCCTGGGACAATACCCGCTACTTTTTTCCCTGGCGGCCTATACAAGTATCACCTATTGGAGTGAAAAAATTTTTCACAGGTCGTGGTCTAAGGGTTATACAATCGGAACTGCTGTGGATAGGAATTCCGTGCTTTTGTTATGTTTGTCTGCTAGGAATGGGAAAATGGATGCTAAGGAAGAAATAGACTTATTGGTTTGTATATTCTTACCACTGGCAGCTGATGGGAGCAAAAAGAAATTCTAACCTTTTTTCTTACCAACTAGCTCGATCGATACAGAATCCATATAGCGTAGCGCATCCGGTTTGTCTACCTCTACACTGGCTTCTACTACCTGTGGACAGTCCAAAACTATATCTAACACCTTTTGGGCTAAGGCTTCGATCAATTGGTAACGATTTTCTTCTACCTCTTGTACGACACTGTTCATTAAATAGTCATAGTCTAGTATTCCTTCGTATTCATCTGTTTGGTGACTTGTGCCTGGAGAGAAGAGTACTTTGAGACTAATAATTACATCCTGTTTAATCTTTTTTTCCCAATCGTGTATGCCAATGACCGTTCGCAAGCGAAGGTTTTTAAAGCGTAAAACAGCTAGCTGTGTGGGTATTGAAAAAACTGTCTGTTGTTGTGGAGTATCCATATCTTTGCTCTTACTGTTTTCAGTAAATCATGTAAGTCAAGTGCTTTTCCTAAAGTTGCACTCCATAGTTTTCTGCCAGAGTTTTAGTGGTCACGACTTGGAACAAACGGTTCAAACTAGATAACTCAAGTATACTCTGGATAGCTAGAGATGGTTCCAAAAGCAGAATATTGAAGCCATACTCTTTAGTAGTGGGAAATAAGGAGATAAGCACACCTAAACCTGATGAATCGACAAATTCCAGTGGAGAAAAATCAAAAATACAAAGTTTAGGGACTTTCTGCAAAACTTGTTGGATGAGTTTTTCTTTAAAATCAGGAGAATTTCCAAAATTCAGCGTACCTTGCAGGGAGATGAGAAGAACATCTTCACCTACCCACTTGTGTTTATAAGAAAACTCTGCCATAGCCTATTCTAGTATATTTCTTAGAAAATGGCAACTTCTTTTTTCATTCTTCCATTCTTCTGATTTGCCGATACTTATAGCAAGATTTTTTAGGAATAGGTTTCTATGTCCGTCCAATTAGCAATTATCAATAAAAACGCTGTTACCCTAGCTTCTAACAAGAAAACAATCATCAATATCAGGCTCTCAGAAATCGATCCAGTGGGTATTATGGTTTATGGCAACCCCTACCTGATGGGAGTACATTGGGAGTCTTTGATTAGCAAATATAGAGACATGTATGGTGACACCTTCCATAATACTCTCAAGGGATATTCTGATGAATTTATGGAGTTTTTACAGGATAGCCGAGAACTCTTCTTGGAAGAATCACAGGAAGTTTACTTCTATGAAAAGTATTCTGCCTTTATAAAAAATCTCAAAGAAAAATCTGATCACGACAAGGTGAAACTGCAAAATATCATCGAGTATACCTATGAACGTTTGAAAAAAAAAGAAAAACTCAATATGTTTGATGTAAGCAACCACAGCGATGGTAGCGGCTTTCGAAAATACTCACAAATGGTGTATGACTCCATCGAAGATGTTTTCTTCGAATACGAGTTGGGAGACTACTACAATGATATGTTGTTTAACATTGGCCGCTACCTGTTTTCAAGACCATCATTTGACAACCAATCCTCTGGTGTGATAATCGCTGGTTACGGCAACAAAGACTTACACCCCTCCATCATTTCCTATGAAATCGACTCAGTTATCGACAATACCCTGATTTACCGGCAAACCCTATCCAGAGTCTGTGATGCTCTGAATGATGGAAATATCTACCAATTTAAATTCAACAATATCATCCCTCTTTCAGAAGAAATTGACTTCCATTTTATCGTCTATATCAAAACCTATATCCAAAGAATTCTCAATTCTTACAATACACATATCATCAATACGGTACCACAACTGAGTGAGTTTGAAAGCACTGCCTTGAACAACCTAAAAGAGAATATTATTGATAATCTCAAAAAAGATTTTGATAGCTTTATTGAAGAAAACTATGTACGCAAAATGCTATCTTCCATTAACCTTATGTCTAAAGGTGAAATGGTAATGATAGCAAAAGCTTTGTTACACATCATCGATTTTAAAGAGAAAAACCCTAACGAAGGAAACCTTAGCGCAAGAAGCCTGGAGACAGTAGTTATATCACGTATGACCGGCTATAAGAAGGAGGAGTGGTAATGAATGAAGTTCGTAAGAGGTATATGACAAGAGAGCGTAAGATACGTTTCAAAAGAGCAGCATTTAGTTTGTTTGGCAACCAGTCCTTTGAATTTGATGAGATTGAATCAGATATTGACCGTGCCATGCGAATTGCCAAAGAAAATGCTATGGAGAGTTTTACGGAAGCAGTTCATAAGACATCCGAAATGCAGCCGGAAGATAAACGTATCAAAGACAAATTAAAACCCATGCCAGTTTCAAAGATTGTCAACCCACCCAAGGCTTAAGCAACAACGCAAGCTGTTTGCTTAAAGCTTCTCCTTTTCCCAGAATTCAATTTCTGTTATTTTCTCATTCAAAAACCGCATTTGTCTCTGCATGCGTAAGGCTTTTTTGCGCACGGCAAGCGGAAGCTGGGAAGGACCATTGTACGGTGGGACAAAACTTTTGTGAAATATTTCTGCGAGCTTTCTTTCTACCTCCGCACGTTTTGTTCTGAAAAAATCAATCTCATCATACTGCAATTCCATACTATACTTTTCGGAATTTGTAAGATGAATTATTAATAAAGTTTGCCAATTCAATTCATAAAAAGCACATACAACCATTCTATGACATACATAATGTAAATATGTCTCATAAGACACAATTATAGAGTCTACCCTTACTCTAAGGGCGAATCGGGGCTTAAGCCAATCGTTAGAGTCCCCAACTACTCTCTACAGCGTCTAACAAAGAAGGAGGAAAATTAGGCATTAGCTTTGTCTTTTGTAGTTCTTCAATTTTTTGCTGCAATTCTTTTTTCTTAGATACCTCTTTCTGGTACTGCAAGGCTTTTTGGAAACTCTTAATAGCCTCTGTTGTATCCAGTAGCTCATGGTAGGTATACCCTAGATGCTCGTATACAATAGGATCAAAGTGACCTTGTTCTTGCATCAAAAGACTAGCCAACTTGAATTGGAACAAAGCCTCACGGTATTTCTTTTTTTTATAGTAAATCCAACCCAAACTATCTCGATAAGCTATATTTCCAGGCTCTAAGGCTACCGCATCTAGTATATATGCTTCTGCTTTATCCTTATTTTCATCTTTTTCTGCATAGAGAAATCCCAAATAATTTTTGGGTGGTGAGTAATTTTTATCCAAATGGATGGCTTGTAACAGGTCTTGTTGCAATTTTTCATCTTCGTGCAATTTGTCGCGACAGTTCGCGCGGTAAAAGTAAAACAAAGCATTTTTAGGCTGCAAACGAATCGCTCTATCTAGATGCCGCTTCGCTTTCTGGTACTGTTCTAAAGCAAAATAATTCATACCTTTGAGAAATTCAATCTCGGCATTCGTTTGGGAACTTTTCATATCTTGTAGCACTTGCAAAGAATCTTGGTATTTTTCTAACCCTGTCAAACGTAAGATATAGGCTTTTTGGTATTGCAATTGAAACCTTGTACTCTGGTTGGCTGCAATCGCAAGGGCATTGTCAATTGCCCCCAAAGCTTTTGCTGGTTCTTGGTTTTGCACATAACAATTGGCTAAAAAGCTATACACACCGACACGCTCCTTGCGACTTCGTGTAGCAATGGTAAACTGTTGCAAGTACTGCTTTAACATGCGGATTGCTAAATAAAATTTTTTTTCAGAACGAGCCAGACGGGCTATTTGTTTGTAACGCTCTGCCAACCTACCCATTTGCGCATCCTTTTTATATACTTCCAGGAGGGTAAGATGGGCGGCGAGTTCAAGAGGGTGTTTTTTGAGATACCCGAGTAGAAACTTTTCTTTTTCAAGCGTTTGTCCTTGGAAAACCTCTTCAGCAACGGTAAACAACTGGCTTGTACGTAAGGAAAACTTTAGCTTTTTCTGCCCGTTGATAAAATCTAAAACTTGTTTTTTTCCCTGTAAGATACGGATTTCCAATAACATCGATAAGGCATTTGCTTGCCCTGGGTATCTATGCAAAACTTTCTGCAATTGCTGTGTTGCTTCGTCCAAGCGACCGAGAATCGCCAAATGACGTGACAATAGCAACATTACCTTAATATCATAACTCTGCCATGTGAGATACTTTATATATTTCTCTACAGCTTTCTCTGAATTGCCCAAGCGAGTGTATATGTCACCGAGATAGCGGAGAATGTCCCTTTGGTAGCGGGCAAACCCCTGTCTTTGCCCTAAAATATCCAAAAGAGCCATAAAGTATACCTGGGATTTCTTATGCTGACGCAATTCTGCATTGACACTGGCCAGCAATAAAAGCATATCCATACTTTCTGGATATAGGTGGATCACTTGTTCAATAGTATCGGAGGCTTTTTGCAATTGTCGTTGTTTTACCAAAATGCGCGCTTTGAGTAAATAGGCGTTTTGCACAGGAATATTTGTCAACGCCTGGTCTACGGTTTGTAGAGCTTTACTATACTGTCGCAGCCGGTAGTGGCTGATCGCTTGGCGGAGGTAGGTTTCCGAATGTGGTTTTCTTTGCAAACGGTTCATACACTCGGTATAGTTGCGAAAATATACAATCGCCTGTTTGTGAAACTGTGTTTTTTGCTGTCTATTGCTTTTTTCTTGTTTCGCCAAGGCTTGCTGCCGCAGTGCCATCGATAGGAGAAACGTAGGAGGAACACTTTGCTCTTTGCTTGCTGCTTTGTATTTACATAAAGAAAAGAGGTTGCCTGCAAAAAAAATATATACGGAGATGACTACAAGAGGTAAGCAAAATGCCTTCATTCTCCAAACAGTTTAGCAAGCAATTAGAATGTCAATAGAATCTTCCTATTTTCCTGAAAGCTGGTGCAAGTGATAAATTTCTTACTTACCGGTAAGATAAAGCCTAAAACAAGTCGATACTATTCCTGTGACATTTTTCTGGATGGTGGCATACTTTGCTGAAAATTATTAAAGACAATAAAATTTACCTCCTCGTTGTTCTACTCATTTGGCTGATTGCCATACCGATCGTCTACTGGCAGCGCTTTGCCATCTATTCCTGGTTCTCTCTCCTTGTCACAACCCCCAAATACTCACTTTCCACAATGGAAAACTTTTTAGAAAAAGGTGATGATGCTCTAGAGGATGCTGTAAGCCTAGAAGCGATAGAGGAGATCTGTGAAGAAAAGGAAAAAAACAAAAAAGGCTCTGCACAGGCAATTTTTTCCTGCAAATCTAGGCTCCATCTAAATTACATGCGACAGGCTTGTGACCGCTCCTACAGCCTCAACCGTTCTCGCCCTCCCTTTGATGCACCAAATTGGTTGGAGAAACAAGAGTATTGGTCGCACAACCAAGAATTGACCCAAGGTGGACTTGGTAAGAGCCGTATGATACTTCCTGCGACTATCAATCCAAAAGAATATTGGAAAAACCATATCGCCCCAACCCTAAGAGCCTTAGACTACTACAAACGAGCGCTAAATTATTCTGGTCCCAACTTCTTGGCGGTAAAAAAAATTGTCGAAGTAGCAGAAGCAACCTGTCGTAGAGAGGAAGCCATACTCGCCTACTCCAGTCATATTTACAAAACAGAGGACTATGTCTTGGAAAAACTGCAAGAAGAGGAAAAGCTCCCCAGCGATCTCAGCATCCTGCAGCAAAAAAAGCTGATATGGACCGAGATCAAAGGCAACAAACTTATCGCCAAAGACCTGTCTGCCAATAACTATGCAATGAGTCTGGAAAAATTGCTTTTTGATACAAACTTTCGCCGTTCCTCTCCTGAAGAAGCAAATAAGTTCTTTCTCAGGTTGATCGTCTTTTCTCAAAGCGATGAGGGCAAAGAAACAAAGAATCGCTTCAAATGGGGGATGCACTTATTTCGAATTGGCAAGTATGAAAAAGCCGTGCAGCAGTTCTACGCATCTACTATCTTTACCGATGACTATATACTACAAAGCAGTGAGAGAAGCATCAAAAGCCAGAAGTTTACCGCCTACCTAATGATTGGTGAAAGCTACCTAGAGCTGCAAGAAAACAAAAAGGCCTTAGCTGCTTACTATGAAGCGAGACGGTTGCTATGGAATGTAGATGGGCGGACAACCCCTTTGGTACAAGAATCCGAGCCACAACGTCTTGAAGCCCTAAGGAAGAAGCTCTCCATTCGGCTGCAAAACCCTATACTTGCTGAAAAAATAGCGAATGAATAGGATATATTATTTCGACTACAATGCAACCCACCCACCGTTTAGCGAGATCCTGCAACAAGAACTTGTATCTTATTCAGAAAATTACTGCAATCCATCGGGGCCAACGCGTTTTTCCTTAAAGCAACAAGGACGTATCGAAGAAGTTAGGAGTTATTTTTCTTCTCTCTCTAACAAACCAGAAACGGGTCTAGTATTTTCGTCAACAGGAACCGAAGCGATACACTTTCTTGTCTATGCGGTCTCACGGGCCTGGGAAAAGCAAAAAAAAGACAAATTTGCCATTGTATCCCCCTATGAACACCCAGCCCTCTATGCTAGCTTAGATTCTTTTGGCTTCTCCTATGAAATCTTGCAAGGAGATAAATCAGGCCTAGTCTCCGAAGAGGCATTTGCCAAGAGCGTGAAAAACCATCCAAGATCAGCGGTATTTCTTATCTACGCCGCCAATGAGACCGGTGTTATCCAAAACATTCGAGAATTGGCTCCTATCGCTAAACACTACGATTGCTGGGTCTTTTCTGACTTAATCCAAGCCTTTGGCAAAACGAATATCGCTTATGAACATCTAGATGGTTTTGTGCTCAGTGGTCATAAGATAGGAGCTGGAATGGGAGTAAGCCTAAGCTACCTAGACCAAAGGCTGATGCCTAGGAGTGGTTTTTTCCGTGGTGGGAACCAAGAAAACTCCCTCCGAGCAGGTAGTGAAAACGTATTTGCTATCTCTTGTTTGCAAAGAGTAGCCCAGCTACAGTTGCAAGGTTTGCCAGAGAAAGAGCAGAGATTGCAAAATTGGCAAAACCAGATCGAGCATACCAGTGAGAAGTGGGGGGTCGAAATCATTGCCAGTGGCTCCCCTCGTCTGGTTTCGACAACCTACTCCCTATTCCCATTGGAGGAAATTGACTTTTTGATGCTCGGCCTCGAAGAAAAAGGAATCATCGTTTCCAATGGTTCCTCCTGCAAATCACGCTCACGCGAAGCCTCACCCGGTTTGGTTCGTATGGGCTATTCGGAGGAGGAAGCTCTACGTGCCATTCGCATTTCAACTGGCTATTTTACCACTGCCGAAGAGATAGATTTTTTATTAGAAAACCTGCGAATTATTTTGCAAGCTTTACAATAAAATACTTGTCAAAAAGTAAGTATAGTGATATAAATGGAATATGCTCCTAAGTTATTCTATTATGTCCCTAAACAACGCCATTTTTAGAGTTTCTCTAAAAAAGATCAACTGTAAATGTAAAAAAAACCAAAAAAACATTTGTATTTAACCGATTGTTATAGTAGTTCAAAACAATTATAAGAGATATACGTTGACACGCTCACAAAGTAATTTAGTCCAAAACTTCCAAGAATACCTCTCCTCTGAAAAGGGGCTGAGCCATAATTCAATTGATTCCTATGGCTATGATTTGAATAAATTCCAAAACTTCTTAGAACAAGAGAAAATAGATTTCTTAGAAGTACAGGCCGATGACATTATGAAATTCTTAGTCAAGGAAAAAGACAGAAAGGTTTCCTCTAAAACTTTGGCGCGCGAAGTTGTTGCTATCCGGCAATTCTATAAATACCTCAAAGACGAAAAAAAACTCAACAACAACCCAACAGAAAAAATTGAAACACCAGAAGTGATGCGTGAAATACCTGATCACTTGACTCTGACTGAAATCGATGAATTGTTCGATAAGATAAGTGAAGACAATATCTACGAGTTGCGTGACAAATGCATCTTCGAACTTTTGTATTCTTCAGGCTTACGCATCTCGGAAGCGTGTAATCTAAAACTAGTAGATTTAGATATAGATTTTATGACTTTAACCGTAGAAGGCAAAGCAGGACGCAAAAGACTGGTACCCTTCGGTGAAAAATCTTTGCAAATCTTAAAAAAATACCTAGAATTCAGCAGACCTGGCATTTTAAAGCTTAGAAGCTGCGAATACCTCTTCGTTTCCAAAAAGGGTTCGTTTATCAACCGCAAGTCAGTATGGCGGCTGCTCAATTTGTACATCAAGCGGACCAATATTAAGAAAAAAGTAACTCCGCATACGCTAAGACACTCATTTGCAACCCACCTACTCGAAAACCACGCCGACATCCGTGCCGTACAAGAGTTACTCGGTCACATCGATATTTCGACAACACAAATCTATACACAAATGGCCAACAAAGCCCTCAAGGAAGTACACAAAAAATTCCACCCGCGTGGTTAAGCATCTGGTTTCACCTTATCAAAAGGTAGAACAAAGGAAAACTGCGCTCCTTTGCCCAACTCACTCTGCAAATCGATTTGTCCACCCATAGCGTAGACAAAGTTACGGCTAATCGTTAGACCCAGTCCAGTTCCGCTATACTTCCGCACTGTAGAGGGGTCAACCTGTTGGAAGGCTTTGAAAATCTTCTCTT
The DNA here is from genome assembly GCA_039028475.1 of Spirochaetota bacterium. Lineage (GTDB taxonomy): Bacteria > Spirochaetota > Leptospiria > Leptospirales > Leptospiraceae > JBCCIA01. The sequence goes on from JBCCIA010000066.1 coordinate 10,062, forward strand.
GTTCTTCCTTAGGGATGCCAATTCCAGTATCACTAATCACAAAATGCAGGCGAACCGAAAACTCTTGTTCCTTCTGCAAAGCAACAGCCAAAGAAACCTTTCCTCCGCTACAAAACTTAAAGGCATTGTTCAACAAATGCTGCAAAGTGCGGTAGAGCTTATCTGCATCGCCAACTAAAAGATTCGGAATGGTCGCATCGTATTTGATGAAAAACTCATTCTTACTACTTTGGATGCTTGCTTCTAACTCAGATTGTAGTGTTTCCAACATGGTTTTCAATGAAAAAACTTGCAGGTTTAGTTCTTTTTGGATAGATACATCCAGAATATCATTGATCACCGCCAGTAGAGAATTTACACTCGTTTTGATCGACTGCAAGAAGGACCTCTGCTGTCTCTCTAAAGAAGTATTTTCTAGAATCTGTACCATACCCATGATTCCATTGATAGGCGTACGGATTTCATGGCTGATATTGGCCAAAAAGTTGGATTTGGTTTCTAAGGCTTTTTCTGCTTTTTCCTTCTGGTATGCAAGTTCTTTGGTTCGTTCGGCAATCTTTTCTTCTAAGGATTCCTTTAAATGAGCCAACTCTACATTGCGTTTTTGCAAAGAAGCAGACAATAACTCCGTTTTGTGATGTACCCAAAGGATCTTTTGTGAAATAAAAAAGGCATGTCCCACAGCAAAGATAAATAAAGAAGCAGAGGACATATTGATGGTATGGATCACTTCATTGGTATGTAAGATATCGTTTAACACACCTAGCAGCAAAACTATAGAGGAGCTAAAAAGAATCCAGGCTCCCGTTTCTTTCTTCCAAACCAAATAGCAGATCTTGTACACTGCATAGGTAGAGTAGAGAATAATCAAAAAGTGGTAACTGTGGATCGACTGGGTGTACATCCGTGAAGGCAGTAAAATGGTACACACAACAAAAAATCCAGCAATAGAATACAAAGCCTTCACAATGGAGAAAGAAAAATAAGTTTCGTAGATATGGTGCAAATAATGCGCAAATAACGGTAGGCCAAAAAAGAACGTCAGATATTCGACGCGCAAATAAATTTCCCAGGGAATCTCAGGCCATAGAAACAATAATAATTTTTCACTGATGACCATTTTGCGTAAAGCTATCAGGAAGCACAAAAAACCAAAGGTGAACGAATATTTTTCTTTGTTCCAGAAGGCAAATAGAGCGATATGGTAAGCCGCCATAATTACCAAACTACCGATCAAAAAGGTATCAATCGCTAAGAATTTTTTGCTTTCAGACAGGACATCTTCTTGCAAACCAAAGTGAACCGGGTGCCAAAATCCAGCCCTGCGGTAGAAGTAGTTCGAAATTTCAAAAACAATTTCTACTTCATCGGATTCACTGTAAAAGCTCAACTCGTAGGGAATGATTTCTGGCCTGGAAAGAGCAGCGTTTTCAGTATTTTGTACGACTCCTTGTTCGTTTAACAATTTGCCATTGATAAACAAGCGGTGTGAAGTGCCGATCTGGAAGATTTTCAAGGCGTAGATTCTATTTCCATAGGGCAATTTGCAACGCAAACGGTACGAAGCATAGCCAGAAGCGGGGTGTCGCAAAGTTTTGTAAGCCGTGCTATCCCAAGACCCAGGAACAGGAACATATCCCGATAAATATTCCTCTGGTTTTTCTCCTTTTGTCTCAGAATATAAAAAAGTCTTCCAGTAAAACTCCCAATTTCCATCCAAAGAGACCACGCTGTTCTGCAAGTCCTTTTCCGTTAAGACGAGTCTCCCTTTAGTCGCTTTGCGACTCAATGCCTGGGTTTGGCTATTCATGAACAGGTACAGGGGAAAGGAAAAAAATAACAGTAAAAGTAAAGGAAGTAAAAAGATCTTCCATTTAGAAAAAAAATGTAACACAGATAGAAGAAATTATGCTTTTTTCAAATGCTCAGGTGGCTCGTCGGAACAGATGGGATTTCCTTGTTTTGCTAGGTAGATATAGTTTCTGCCTTCAAAAGACTGAATTTCCGAACTAAACTTTTTCCCTTTGCCAAAGTTGATATTGACACGTGGATAAATGGTATTTTCTGCTTTTATGTAAGAGGTTGGCGATGGTTCATACTGGGCTACCAAATCGTCGTACTGCATAGCAGCATTTTTGCGCAAGTCGTTGAACTTTTTTTCCACCGCTCGCAGTTTTTGTAGCATAGCAGTCTCTTCTTCTACCAGTTCCCGCTTGCCCGAAATATCCATAAGTTTGCCCAAAGTCAGTTCTACCTTCTGCAATATTTCTGTTTTGGTAGAGATCTCGTTTTTCATCTTCTCCAATTCATCTAAAACCTGGGGAGAAATGCCAATTACAACAGAAGTCTTCGTTTCTACTACGGCTCCGAGCTTATTGGCAAGAATACTCCCACCAGCAATCGCTTCTCCCCCTATCAACTCTCCACGTCCACCTTCTAGGATAATGTCTTTGCCTGCAACTAGATTCGAATGCATAGACGCTTCGCTGATAAAAATAGACTTACCCGCTTTTAGATGTGCCTGCTCGGCAAACTTAGCATAGATATCGGAGTTTGACTCAATAAGCCCCCCAGAACGCCCCATAACACCACCAGAGAGCACTATATCACCCTCGGCAAAGAGAAAAACCCTACCAATGCTCTTTTTGATGATAAGGGAACCTTTGGTCTTTAAGCGAAAATCATCAGCAACCCGTCCTTCTACAATTATTGTTCCCGGAAAATCCACATTACCCGTGGAATAATCCACATTTTCTAAAAGGCAAACCTCATCCACACGGATCGTTCCATCCCTATCCACAATGGGTCTTCCTTCGATTTCGGAAAATAGGCTTTTGCTATCCTCTGATAGCTTACAGTTCGAGCCAATTTTCCAAGGAGGCAAAACTCCAGGAGGACTGGGGATCTCACCACCCAAAACACTGGTTCCTGGGGTTCCCGGAATGCTTTCGCTACGAATTGCCAACAATTGCCCTTGCGAGACAGTTTTGATGACACCAATATTCTTATAATCTACCTTTCCCTTGGAATCTTCCTCCAAAGAAGGTCGGCCCATACTATCAAATTTGATCTGGATCTCACCATTTTTGGAAGGTGTAGGTGGAGTACCTTCTGCGACAAGGGACTGGTTGAAAAAAAGCTGCTTTTTTAGAACATCTTCTATGACATCTGTTTTGATCCCATGTACGACCCCTGCATCTCCTAGGCTTTTCTCGACATTCTCTTGGTTTAGGTTTTTCCCACCGTTTTTGGGAGGAAACATCTTGATAAAGGCCTGCATAGAATCCTCCGATACCAATACATCGATATAGGAATCTTCTGCTGTTCCGCCTTTCCACTCCGCGATTTGGTATTCCTTACTATCGGCAATGTTTATCACCTTCTCAACGGCAGCCTTATCATACTCCTCAATGCCAAACAACTCTAAGCGGTTGAAAACTTCCTTATTGGTGACACTACGGCCGTGCTTACCTGGAGCATTTACAACGAGAATCGCCCAACCGTTGCGATTGAGAATTTGAAAACTTCCATCCTCATTGTCTTCAATTTCATCCAGAATCGAATCAGAAAAAAAGCTTGGAGTCATAAAATCCTACCTAGTACGTAAAGATCTGTATCATTCGCGAAAATCATAATAACCAAAGAGAAAATCTTCTCCCGCCGTAACCTCCAGACCATAGACGTATTCGTTGATCCGGAACGATTTTACCACCCGGATATGGTACAACTCTGCCAAATATACCATTTTATCCATAGAAACCTTATCTTTGATGGCTGGCCCCTCTGGGAATTCCATTTTAGACCAATCAATAATGATGATCCGACCTCCCTTTTTCATAGAACGAATGAGGCCATCCATCGCCAAACCAGGGTCGGGAAAGGTGGAAAGGCACATTGCAGAAAATATTACCTCAGGAATCGGAACCCACTGCGGCAGCATGGGATGATCTGTTTTGTCCATAAAAAAAACCGAGAAATTTTGGATATCCTCACTGACGCGCTTTTTCAAATTCAAATCGATCAGATCTTGCTGGCACTCTACACCCCACAAATGGGCGTCTGGATTCATACTTGCTTGCAGATAAGGTGTAAAAAAACCTAGCCCCATACCGAAATCTACAACATTTTGGTAATTTTTGAACTTAAACTGCTCCATGATTTTCTCCGGAGGGCATAGTTCTCTTCGACGGCTAGACAAGAGAAATTCTTGGTAAGAAATCTCTTCATAATAATCCAAATCACTCATAAATATAAAAACTTCTCTAAAAATTAATTTGATCCTATATTCTCCTGGTAGGAGATAAAGCAAAAAAACTATTTCATAAAAAAAATAAAGATCCGATGAATCAATAAATTTTTAACTAAATTTATTGTTTACTTTTCGTCTAATGTATGTATCCTGTCACCGTCATGTTTGCTAAAATGCGAGGAGCCACCATGAGTTTCACTAGAATATGGATTATCTTGTTTGCGTGTATCAGCCTAATGGAACCCAAACTACTCTTATCACAGGAGAAACAGGCAACAGAGGCAACAGACAAAGAAAAAAAGCAGAACGAAGATACCACGAATACTAACGATGGCAAAGAAACAAATACTACAGAAAAAGACCAGTACCCCGCAAGTGTAGCCACAGGCTTAAAGGCAACTCTCTTATCTGATAAAAGATCTATCAAATTGGAGTGGAATCCACCGCGAGAAAGCGGTGAAATCATTGTGGCACGCTCACAGGAACGTATTGATACACCTGCAAAGCTATACATATCTGATTCTCTCGGAAAATACCGTTCCAATCCAAAAGACAATCCTTACATATCTCACAAGGACATCAATCTAAAACCCGGGAAGTACTACTACTCCATTGTTTTGCGACACAGCGTCAAAAAACAAAACGTCAAGCTAATCCCCGGAGTCAATTTCATCATGCAAGCCGTTACAGTACCAGACTTGCAAGTAAAAGACGAAAAACATTTTATCCGACAGCTCAAGGTCGAACAAACAAAAAAGTCATTGAATTTCTCTTGGCTGCCACCTAACGGCGTAGACCTAAAATCGGTGCGTTATACACTTTATAAATCCCGTCACCCTTTGACAACCAACGTATCCTTCCAACGGGCAAAAATTGTCAGTAGCGTGCAACACCCGAAAAACTCCTATGCGGTTCCTGCGGATTCTCTGAAAAACCAGTTCATGTACTATGGAGTTACCGTCAGCATCAAAAGTTTCGAGTCGCGCCCCTTGGAGAGTCCAGATACCTTTGTCCGGGTAGAAAAAATACAAGAAACGGCTCGTAAAAAAGAAAAACAACCCGTAAAGCCAAATGAAGAAATGGCAACAACCCAAAGCCATGTAAAAAATTTGACCTATGAACTCAACCGTGGTAAGGTCATCTTACTCTGGAATCCACCAGCCAAAGCAGTGCTCAAAGAAACGGTATTTCACATCTACCGCTTTAGCGAAAAACCAGAAGAAAAGCCCATCGCAGCAGGCAAAGGGCAAAAGCTCCAGTCCTTATTCCATCCAGAAACTATTTTTGAGTTAGACGCAGCGAAAATCACAGCAGACACCTACCTAGCTGTGACAGTGCAGGACCCTCAAAAAGCCGAAAACCAAACCTTATATGCAAAGGATAACTTCCTCTTACTGCGTCTAGAAGATCTCGGAAAAGAAGCAAGCGAACGAAAGGTCGAGAAAGAAAGTGGCTCTGAATCGACTCCTCCAGCCGAAGAGACAAGTGAAAAACCAGTAGTACCGCCGGAAACAGATGAACTACGGCAAATCCTACGCGAAACCTACAAGCAGAGAAATTTTGTCTCAGCTATCGATAGACTACAGACTTATGTAGCTAAAACGACAGACCCCCAAAAAAAAGCCAAAGGTTTATTCTATATGGCTCTCTCGCACTACCACCAGAAAGACTTCCGTGGTGCACTGCGCATCTTGTTGAAAAAAGAGGTTCAGATGAACTACAACAAAGAGAGAGTCGATTTCTACACGAAGCGATGCATTGAATATAGAGAAAAAAAGGACAATCGATGAATAAAACAATGATCATTCTCATAGGCATCTTTCTGATGCTAACCGGGATTTTACTCATTTCCTACGAAAGTATAGTCAACCAAGAAACAACAAAACACAATGGGTTTGAAGAAAAACTCAAAGAAGGGGAAGTGCTTGTTCAACAGTCCAGCAAAGAGAGCAGTCAAAAAGCAGCAGAAATTTTTTCCGGTTTGGCTGCCAAAAAAGATATAGCCCCCAAATACCAGTTCCGCATTTTCTACGGACTTGGCAAAGCTCTTGAGAAAAATGGCGAAACCACCAAAGCATTGCAGTACTACCGCAAACTCAACCAATCCGAAAATCTACGCAAACACGAGCAGGAAGAACTCAGCTTTTCCATGGGAAACATTCTCTTGGGGATGGATAAAGAAGTAGAAGGGATCTCTCATTTAGGTACCGTCTTGAAGATCAGCAATAAAAAGCTACTGCGTTCCAATGCTTTGACCGCCATCGCTAGGTACTACAACAGGCACAACGACATCAACCGTGCCCTGAAAAACTACGAGCTTGCCATAGAGGAAGATCCAGAAAACAATATTCCGCGCATCGAATTGGACGAACTCCGCAAGAATTTGGAAAATCCAAAAGTCAACGAACAAACAGATGGCAATTCCGAAAAAACGAGCAAACAGAGCACATTGCGCAGAGGCAAAGGTTCTTTACTCAGCCAAGCTGTTTACAATCACAAACGCAAACGATACAAAACGTCAATCCTACTCTTGCAAAAAGCACTCAAACGCTACCGCTCCAGCAAAAACTTGGAAACTATCTATTTTTATTTGGGAAGGAATTACCAAATCCTCGGGCAGGGCTACCTTGCTTTAGAATTTTACAATAAGGTTTTGCAAAACCCCAGTAAAGCCTTGGATCAAATTGCCAGCTATCAGAAGGGAAGGATCTACTTCCAACAGGCCAAGCACGAAAAGGCCAGCAAAGCCTTCCAAGACGTCATTGAAAACTACCCCACCTCTAAATATACTACGGATGCCTATAAATGGCGGCGTGAATCGATCCGCCTACTCTCCTTAGACGAAAAGGATGGTAGCAGCAAACAAGACGAGGGCAAAGAGAGTAGCAACGAGACAACGATTGACCCTCCCAAAAAGGAAATCTCTCCCAACGAAGGCAATGAAACCGAAACAGAGTCGGAAACAGAGAAACCACCGGAAGGTTCTGAAAACGTACCTGTAGAAGACGAAGACGATGGGAAGAGCAGCCGCGCCAACGTTGGTTTTTTACAACACACGACTAGCTATAACACAGCTATACTTTTCTAAAAAGAAGTAGACAGATTTTCACTACTCTTTTATTCTATCCACGTACGTTTTAAGCGTATCTATTTGAAATAAGAGCCAAGTGAAAAGCTCTCAGCCCGGTAACAGCCGTCAAACTAATCCCGGACTGAGAAACATACACCAAAGGTGCACTCTCAGACTTATGCGCTAGTTCCTCTAGTCAAGTCTTTTGTGTACCCTTGTGTGTTCTCTAAATTTTGAACAAAACAAGGAGTTTCTACATGGAACCAATAGAAGAAGAACCAGACTACAAAGCCCTTTTTGATCGGATGGAAGTATTGATCGACCGTCTTTACAACAGGAGGAAAGTCTACCCCAAAAGACGCCGTAAAAAATACCGCAAGCTGCTGCACAAACAGCTCAAGTATTTGCGTGCACAGTTAGAGTAGTAGTCGAAGTATCGAACAAGCCTCATCACGAAAAGAAGGGAGTAGCTTTTTGTGGTGAGTGTATAAGGTTTATTTGACGAACTTATCTGCTTTCCAGGTTCCCTTTTTGAGTACTTTTCCAGAAGCATCGAATAAAACTCCATTTCCCTCACGTTTCCCTTTTTTCCATTCACCTATGTAGCGGTTATTGTCATCGTAGATATACATTCCAGAGCCATTATAGATGACGCCATTCTTATATTCTCCATTTAGAACAACTTGGTTTTCTTGAAATATTAGCTTACCTTGTCCATTTGGTTCTCCCCTTTTCCACTTAGCTTTTAATACAGTTCCGTCGGCCCAAGTATACGAACCTTTAC
>JBCCIA010000067.1:0-17983 GCA_039028475.1 Spirochaetota bacterium
GCGATAAGTTGGTAAGAAGCGTTGAATAATCTTCATCCTTAGCAAAAAGCCTACTTCTCATCCGACTGATGAGATCGGACAACTTCTGTCCTGCGAGATTGTATTCAGAAGAGTTCTTTTTACGAAAAAGGTCTTTGTTGTCAGAGTAGTACAACATATCAGAGAGATTGTTAACCGTTCCCTCAATAGCCTTGGTAACAACTTTCTTGTAGTCATTAATAGCTTTTAGATGACTTTGGAACTCTTTGTCTTTCTCGTCTAAGTTTTTTGTAAAGGAGTCATAACCACTTTGAATGCTTTGCAAAGCAGTCGAAAACTCACGTAGTCCCTTCTGGTAGCTTTGCTGGTAGCCTTTCTCCCACTTATTTTTTTGTTGTGAGTAAACATCCTTTAAATCGACGAGAGAATCACTGCGTAGCTTGTCCGGCTCAGGCTCTTCGACTATCTCTACAACTTGTTCTTCTACAGGATCTATTTCATATTCGCTAGTTTCTTTTTGCAGTGCAAATATACCCTCGCTCAATTTGTCCACGAACAGATTACGCTTTGAGTTTATATCCACGTCGGACAAAAACCGGTTTGTTTGGTACAACTCGTCCTTTTGGGTTTCTAAAGCCCTACGTAGATAGTCCTGGTAAACAGACGTCATATGGATACGGTCAGAATTTTTGACTCCCTCAATCTGCCGTTCCATCTGCATCCCAATTGCCCTTTCCCAAGTGATTTGCCGCTTGCGAAATGCCTCTTTCACATCCTCATCCCAACTTTAAAGAAACATATCGCTTTTCAGGAAAAGTTTCATGAAAGTTCTTTCACAAGGGTATAGATAAAAGAAAGTTGGAAGAAGAGTCATTGAAATTGTCTTTATAATCCTAAGGAAAAGGTGAAAGCTATGCGATTGGTATTGATTTTTATTTTCTTATTTACGTTCTCTACTTGTGGGGATCCCAGCGAGAAGTTGTATGAAATGTATCACAAACAGGTATCCTCTGTTGGTGACATTACGGATGAAATGGTAGTAAAATATGTCCTTACGTACCGAAATTTGCGAAAATTTGGTATCGAGTTCGAGAAATACCTTGCCAATGACCCTAAAAAAAGTGGAGAAGTGTACAAAGACATGGAAAAAATCATCATCGAAGGGGGATTTACGGATTTCTTAGAATTTGCCAAGACAAATGCTAAAATCGCGTGGGCATGGAATTTAGCACAAGCGCGCAGTGGTATGAAAAACCAGGCCAAATTGCAGGACTGGAGCCAAAATACCATGCAGGAAAGTATTGCAATGCTCCAAAAAGAACTTGCGAATCCCGATGTTCCTGAAAGTACAAAACAAGAACTACGCAATACAATGCAGCAACTACAAGGAAAGCAGAAACAATTGGCAGACAACTACCAAAAAAATTTGAAATGGGCAAATTGGGCGGTAAAAATGACCCTGCCTCTGACCAATGAAAAAGATATAGCAGTGATCCTACGGCATGAAAAAGAGTTGTTAGAAGTATTTACAGGACTATCAGCAGAACAATTAGATCAGATCAATGAAAATACGATGGAAGTACTGAAAATAAAATAAGAGCCTGCCAATGACCTAGCAAAACTCCAAGCGTATTATTTGATGGAGTTTAACTTTACCAATCTCCAATGATCAGGTAACTTGATAAAGTCTCCTACGAGTTCTATGGGCTTCTTTTCAGATAATAAAATCTCTATTCTCTCCCATTCACTTATCGGAAAAACAGCCTTAATAACTGCTGGCTCTTGGATCGCAAAAATGACGTACTTATACTCAGTGGGAGAAATTTCAGGTTCTTCAAAGCTAAAGTTTATAGCCTCGGTAAGGGTCACAGATTCCGAACAAATCATCTGTTCTAACCCATCTTTTACCTGCTGAACCTTTTCTGTCATTTCTTGGTTCAAAAGGAGAGAAAATTTCTGGTACGTAGGCTCTTCGATTGCAATCCTAAGCCCCCAATCGATAAATAGTACGACATCTTTTTGTCCATAGAGATTCAAGTTCAACAATGCATCACACATATTTATATTAAGACCTGACTCAAAATTTTCCAGATTCTCTTGTACGGAAGCCTCTTTCAATAGGTGCAAACCATGAATGAGGGTCTGCATTACCTTGCGAGAAAACAATGGGTCTTCCTCTTTGCTAGATTCTTTAGAGGTCTTAATAGGGGATTGTACTGTAAAATCTATATTGCGCGGAAACATATTGCTATAATGGCATTCATTAGCGTAACGCATTGCTTTATGACTTACAGTATTAAGATTCTTGTGACTCGGATTCACTACATGCAAAGCAGTATGAAAAAATAAACTTTTCAAGGCTTCAATGTGTTGTGCAGTTTCTTCTAAAGGTATGTAGTCATCTCCTTCAATGCTAGGCAAAACACGTGCATAAAAAAGGTCATTTTTACAGCTCTTAATACCTCGAATGATCTCTTCCCCAGAAGTTTTATTCAACTCAGATAGGTTTTGTACTAAACCACTGATCTGTTGTAAGTAATTGACATCGTATTGTTCAATAGGAACTCGCAATTCTACAACTTCACTTTCATACTTTTTTTGCATAATTTTTGAGGTAGAGTCTTCTGTAACAACTTTCCACTGGTTTGCAGATAGGTAGTAGTTTATACTTTCAAGATCTAAATTTGAATATTTGCTTTTTCTTCTCATCATCAAACTGCTTAATTAACTCCCTACCTTAAGCATAAAAACTGCGTGGATAATATTTCACCACTTCTCTGGCGTTGTCAACTCAAAAATCTCTAGCATTAAATATTTTAATGCACAATATCATTATAAAACTTATAGGAAACATTTCATTTTTTTTGGGTTATTTGCACTATTCCCCAATTTTATGACTAAACATACAACACTAATCATACTAATGATAAATTATAAATAATACTAGCGGCAATAACAATATTTGTGTCACAAAAAATGCTTTTCTATGATAAATAGCTTTTTATATTAACTTATTTTACAAATAAGAATAAGCTAGCACTCATATCCAAAATTTAGCCACATGGATACTATCTATAACTAATTATAATTGCCAGTCAATGACTTGTATATTATTTTTTTGTAAAAAGTCATTAGTTTTGCTAAAAGGTTTGCTATTCCAAAAACCATACCTGGCTCCCAAAGGAGACGGATGTGCTGATTTAAGGACAAGGTGCTTATTTGTATCAACCAAGCCTTCTTTTTTTTGGGCAAACTTCCCCCATAAGATAAAAACAGCTTTGTTGCTTGTTGTAGAAACAAAACGAATCGCCGCATCGGTAAATTTCTCCCAACCTAGTTTAGAGTGCGAGCCTGGCTTATCTTTCGCAACAGATAAAAATGCATTCAACAAGAGAACTCCTTGTTCTGCCCATTTTTGTAAGGAACCCGAACTAGGGGGGGAAATACCAAGATCAGATTGTAACTCTTTAAAAATATTGCGTAAAGAGGGAGGGATTTTGATACCTGGAGGTACAGAAAATGCCAGCCCTTCCGCTTCTCCAGGACCATGGTAGGGATCTTGCCCCAAAATAACCACTTTTACAATCCCAGCTTCTGTCTTTTGGAATGCATGAAAGATCTGCTCGTTAGGTGGGTAGACAATTTCTTCTTTAGCCCTCTCATACAAGAGGAGATCCAAGGGTTCTAAGAGGGACTTCTGCTGGGAAAAGAAACCTTCCCAGCTAGGGTGGTAGTTAGCTTGCAAAAATTGGTAACTCATATAATACCGACAAATAGTTAAAATCAATATATCATTTTCTCTCGTACGAAGACAACTACGTTTTTTATATGCAGTTTATTAAAAAATATAAAATTCCTCTCCTAGCCATCCTAGTCTATATTGCCTTTTACAGCGCTGTTTCCTATATCAAAAATCGTTTTGGCAGTCATCTCAAAAATACCGGTCCAGGAACGCAAAAAGAGTTCAAGAGCTTTCTCCAAAAAAAGAAAAACAAAGAAACCTACTACAAAATCAAAAAATTTTTCCGCAGTAAAAAAGTAGTCAGAGTTGTTCCTATGCACCAGTTGTTTCGCCAAGGTACGGAGTGGCGAGAGAGACAAATGCCAGCATTTGCACTTCCTCCTAGTAAATATTGGAAAAATATGGTCTTAACACTGAAGTTTCTCCGCAAAGAGGTGATTCCTAAGTTTGGACAAATTAGTATACGCTCTGGTTTTCGCAGTAAAGAGTACAATGCTTTAGCTGGAGGAGTTCGCAGAAGTAAACATTTAAAGTTTTGTGCTGTAGATATCTTACTTGTAAAAAAGGTTTCCCAACGAAAACTACATAAAACACTTCTGCAAATCTGGAAAAAGAAAGGAAAAAAATACAACTTAGGTTTAGGTCTATACCCAGGGGTTCGATTTCACATAGATACCTGTGGATACCGTAGATGGAAGGGGTAATGTTACACTTGCCTTACGAATAATCCCCTAAAACATGCTTGTAGCCAATCTTTTACCCCTCTGTAATACATTTGTAACATTTTTTTTTTACTCTTCTGCAAAATAAAAGGAGTTTAGAACTACATGAGAATCCCTCTACCCAAAACTGCTGTAAGGACTTTATCGTATACTATCATTTTTCTTTCAGCTTTGTATTTTGTATCACCCAGTCTGTTATCGGAAGAAGTTCCAGAAAAAAAAGATGCTGTCACTGTTCCTAAAGAAGGGGAAAAAAAAGATGGTGAAAAACCAGCATCTACAGAAAACCCGGCGAAAAAAGTAGAGGAAAAGACCGTTAAACCTCCTAAAAAATCCCCAGGTCTTGTTGATTTATTCCTCAATGGTGGTTGGTCTATGTGGCCTCTAGCACTAGCTTCTATCATTGCTTTAGGGGTTGCCTTCGAGAGAATTTTCTTTTTCTTTACTACTAAACTAGCTTCCGGTGGTTATAACCAAGACCTAGCCGATTCTATAGAGAAAGATGGCTTACCAGGAGCACAAAAATTCTTAACAGAACACAAGGATCAACGGATTTCTGATGTCTTAGTAAATGGTTTAGAAGTTGCCAATGAAGACCCTGAACTTTTTGCAAAAGGTGTGGAAAGAGAAGCAGGTGAGGTTATGACACTCTTAGAGAGAGGTCTTACAATTCTGGCTTCCGTTTCTACTATCGCTCCACTGATTGGATTCTTAGGAACTGTATCCGGTATGATCAACGCTTTTGATGCGATTGCGAACGCGGACCAAGTAAATGCAAAAGTAGTTGCTGGTGGTATCAAAGAGTCCTTGATTACAACCGCTGCTGGTTTGATTGTTGCGATTCCTGCTATGTCTTTTTTCCAATTCCTCTCTGGCAAAGTCAATAGTTTTGCTGCTGATGTAGAGGAAGCTGCCAATCGCATCTATAAAGAACTACTCAAATTAAAAGGTAAAAAGTCTGCGTAATCGCTGCTAATTAGGAAGATACATCCATGATTTCAATTCGTAAAAAGAAAGAAATTGAAGAAATATCAGCAGCATCCATGTCTGACATTGCCTTTTTACTCTTGGTTTTCTTTATGGTAACAGCCGTTTTCTTCGTAAAACAAGGTCTCAACATCCAACTTCCTAGGAAGAATTCTAGTGCAACAAAAGTTCTACGTAAGAATGTATATGAGATCCTGGTTGTGGGAGACTCCATTACAATGAAGAACGAAGCGATTGGTACTAAGAACTATAAGTCACTCAAAGAATTCCGCAATGAACTCAACAAAATGGAAATTCCAAACTTGCCCATAAAGTTAGCTCTCATTCGTACCAGTGGTGAAACCAGATATGGCAATATGTTAGACGCTCTTTCTGCTGTACAACTGCGAGGCTTTGAAAAGGTCTCTGTGAAAAGGAAAAAGTAGACTCATGTTCCGTAAGAAAAAGAAAAATGCTCCCACCATTCCAGTAAGCTCTATGGCAGATATTGCCTTTTTGCTCATCGTATTCTTTATGGTAACATCTGTTTTAGATACAGACCCAGATGTCCCCATTGAACTCCCTAATGTCCCTGGTGGTGAGCAATTGAACAAAAAAATTGCCAACATCTATCTATCTGCCGAAGAAGGGCGACCTATTTTTTTCAACTCAATGCGCGTTTCTTTAGAGGAAGCGATCAACCGAGTGCGTGCAAAAATGGCTACCATCCCAGACTTTAAGGTACTCATCCATGCCGATAAAGAACTCCCCTATGCAGAAATAGACAATGTATTTGAGAAATTAAAATTAGCAGGGGCTTTAAAAATCTCTCTGATTACACAAACGAGTCAAGGGGGAGGTTTATAATGTCTGAACACACTTTACAGAATAGATCCTTTGGCCAGAAAGTATACCGGTTTGTAGATCGGTATCGTATGAACACTTTCGTTACGCTATCGGCGGTCATCCAGTTGTTAGTAGTTATTTTTTGGCGAAATCCGGAAATCAATTTCAACAAATTAGACAAGTTAGTAGATGAAGTGGCCTTTATTGACAATGTTAATATCATTGAACCTGTTACTGAAACAGTGGATGTAGATGACGGCGAAATCGAACTCACAACAAAAATAGAAAAGAAAATTAAGAAGAAGCAACCAGATCCAAGAATTTCTGGTGCTAAAGACGCGATGAATATAGGGGCAACTACGCCTGTAGACCTATCTCCCAATATCAAACCACCTTATACTGACGAGGCTCGTGCTGCCGGTGTTACAGGAACGATTACTTTGGAAGTGATTATTGCTGATACTGGAGAAGTTTTACGAGTCCGCTCGGTAGGTAAAAAATTAGGTTATGGCTTAGAAGCTGCTGCGATTCGTTCTTATCGAAGAAAGAAGTTTTCTCCTTCTATGATAAGTGGAAAACCTCTTACTGTAAAAGTATTTATTCCAGTACGTTTTACATTAAAATAGTCTTATCATGAGACTTGTGAAAGATGCACAACAAGTCTCATTACTCCTTTTTCGGACATTTCTTGTGCCAATTTTTTTTCCTAGTACACTGTTCTTCCCAACAGCCTAGCAA
The DNA here is from genome assembly GCA_039028475.1 of Spirochaetota bacterium. Classification (GTDB taxonomy): domain Bacteria; phylum Spirochaetota; class Leptospiria; order Leptospirales; family Leptospiraceae; genus JBCCIA01. The sequence continues at coordinate 6,994 of JBCCIA010000067.1, forward strand.
ACAATCTCTTACAAGAAATCTAAATCATAGGCATATAGATAGCAAATACCCCATTGATTTAACACCAAAAATCCAACCTAAATATACAGCGAGAGCACGTAGAGCTAGGATCGAAGGTAGAATCTTATTAGCTTTAGTTATCTCTAAAGAGGGCAAGGTACTAAGAGTCCAAATCACGGGTAAAAAGTTAGGTTATGGGTTGGACGAATCGGCCATTTCCGTTTACAAACGTAAGCGCTTTATTCCAGCTAAAAAAACGGAAAAGCAATCCTATCGAGGGTCGTGATTCCGATCCGCTTTCAGTTAGAACCGCAAAAAAAACATATTTACCGACGATAAATTAAAATGTTTACGATTCTCTAAAGGTTTTATACTCTAATTTATAGAAAAGGAGAGAGCTATGTTTAAAAAAAGTATTGTTCCTTTAGGAATTTTCGTATTGGTAAGTGGCACAACAACGTTTGCCAAAGGAGAACACCGTTTCCGGGAAAAAGAAAAAGGTACCATCCGCGGTACAGAAATCAACCCAGTCACCAAAGGCATTCGCAATGTAGTACAAAGACTCAACGTTTCCTGGGCTTCCATCATGAGCAAAAAAAAGCAACTACGCAGTAGACCCATCCTTCTTTCCATGGATGGATTCCCTGATATGGGTCGTCAGAGCCAAATCATGGAGAGTATTAGCTCCGATGAGCTAACTTATAAAATGCTTTTGAAGAACTTGGCTCACCGACTTTCCCATACATTTAGTCGTATTGACGACGACGATATCTATACAATCCTCAAAGAACTCAAGAAATATGAGACGAAAGACAATTTTATCTATATGTCACAGGTAAATGAATGGCAAAAAGGTTATGAAGATCGTAGTATGAAGCAAAAAGAAATTGTGCAGGAATCACAACCCGAAGAAGCGAAACAAACAATAAACAAGCAATCTACCCCTCAGTAAACCATAACAAATCCAAACAAGTCTACTTTTCAAATATGCAAATTGGAAGGTAGACGATTTACTTATAAGGAATTACATAATGTACTACTGCCAAAAAGTGTAAAAAGCTCCCTCCCAGTACAAATATGTGCCAAATCATATGAAACATATGTATCTTATCAAAAAGATAAAAAATGGCACCAAAAGTATAGACGACTCCACCAGCAATGACCCAGTACAATCCCTCTATATGAATGGACTCAACGAGTGGTTTGTAAGCAAAAATTGCCATCCATCCCATCAAAATATAAATAACAGTACTGACCTTTTTGAATCTACCGGTAAAATACAGCTTAAATACGATTCCTGATATAGCCAGTCCCCAGACAGAAAAAAATAGAAAATTACTCCAAAAACCATTTAGAACAATCAAAACGAAAGGTGTGTAACTGCCAGCAATGAGCAAATAGATGGAACAATGATCCATAATTTTAAAAACTCTTTTAGCCTTTAGATTCGTGATGCTGTGGTAGAGGGTCGAGGAAGTATACAGCATGAGAAGAGAAAATCCAAATATAGAAACGGCAAACAACTTTAAAGTTTGTTGGTCTTGTCCAGAAGACCAATTGAGCATCAATATCCAAGCAACAATACTAAAAATTGCTCCCATACCATGTGTTATAGCATTGCCTATTTCTTCCAGAGTAGATTGCTGTCTTTTCATTATAGATCCAAATAAAGTTTTTCTTACAAACTTATGCTTTTGGTAAGAAAGCAATGATAAAAACTTTTCTGCCAAAGTTGAGACGATTTTCGGCTTTACAGAATGCAAACAAGTTGTACAGTCTTTAGGGAAAGAATATTTCTGTTGCAAAGAATCCCATTTATCTTTGCATAGAAGCTAAGGATGGAGAATTTTTATGAGTGAAATGACGAAAGAGGAAGCATATATCATTGCCCTCAATTCCATATTGGGAATCACACAAAGTGACTCGGTGAGTAAAGTTTTAGAAGAAATAGCCAAAATCCCTGAAAATATGCAGTACAAAGACGCGATTTTAGCAGAAATGAATAAAACAAAGGTTTTTCCTGATTCACTCATGAAAATCATCACTATGGTTCTTTTCTTGTATAGAGAACGACAAGAAGCAAATAATCTCTATGAAGTAGCAATGGAACGCTATGAAACAGTAAAACGTCTTACATCAAACAGCAAACCAACCGAAGACGAGCAGAAAATATCACAAACGCTCACGGATTTTATCTTAAAAATTGAAGCCATCTTTGAAGAACATGACAAATCAGATGAAGGTATCGTCAAAGAGCTGAACCGTTACATGAATGAGTTAAACATGCAAGTGGGTGAAGTCAGCTATGAGCATCTGAATATAAAACTCAACAACCGCTCCAAAGGTCAAATGCAACCACACCTTGTGAATATGCTAGACAAAGTGTATTTCCAGTACAAGAAAGTAACGGGTATTATCAAAAGGTTGATCAAAATCTCTAACTACATCATAGAAGACGCAGAGAAAAAATCTGCTTAAATTCGTACAATTTTGCATCAATGATTTACGTATTTAGCCGATTTAGTATATAAGCCATGTTGTTCCGAATTCTGATCATACTTTTTACTTGCATACCTTTATTCGCATTTCCCAAAAGAGACGCCAGAGGAAACTATAGCGAAAACTTTCTCCATTTACAGGGAAAAGCCAATATTCGCATAGCCGACCACTACTATTCCCTGGGTGACGATATATTCATAGAATTTTCCATCCACAATTATGGCAATGAACCTATCCGAATCTTTCCTACAATGGCTGAATACGGAACCTACCAGTTTGTTATCAAAGATGAAAATGATCGGACACTTCCCTTGCGTGACTCTCTGCACATGCAAAAAAAGCAGCAAGGTCTAACTCATTATAGTTACCAACAACACAACACCTACTTCAAAGGTGAACAGTATTCCATCATTCCTAGCAGAAACTCAGAAAAAACTTTAGACCGCGTACAGGAACGTCGAAACCGCTCCAGCAACTTATCGGGCGATCCTACCAAAGAGGTAATTATCCATCCGGGAGAATCATTTTCTCGTAGGATCAATCTCAGTGATTTATATGAATTTGAAGCGAATAAAAAATATTTTGTCACCGGTTATTTTTATCCAAATTTTTCAGAGAACAAAACCGCTTTGCTAAAAACCAATAACCAAGCCTACTTCTCCGTGTTTCATCCACAGAAAAAAAAGACTCCTTCCCAATTCTCGCATTCTCCTTCTATGGGTGTAGCTGGTATCTCCCCCGAAGAGGTTATTTTCCTATTTTTAGGTGCAGAAATAAAACAGAACTGGCAAGACTACTTTAAATTTTTACACTTTCCTGAATACATAATGGCATATACACGCTATGCAGAACAATATTCACGCTCTGATTCTTATAATAAGCTTGCGATTGTAGAGGATTTTAAGGAATACCTAACAAGAAACAACCACGGCAAACTCAAATACTACAAAATTCTTTCTAGTAAAAGAAAAAGCGACAATATCTCCGAAGTTACAGTCTATATAGAGAGACGGCTAGGCAGAATCAAACAAAAGTTCGAATATCACTATACACTTAAGAAAATCAACCAGACCCCACCAGGCTTCTGGAAAATTACAAATCTGGTAGTAAAGGTAAAACGATGACAGAAATCTTATCACAAGACGAAATTGATGCACTTCTAAATGCGATTTCCAGCGGTGAAGTCGAGCAAGATGAATACGCCGCAGTCGGAGAGCAAAAGAAAGTCAAAATCTACGACTTCAAAAGGCCAGATAAGTTTTCCAAAGACCAAATTAGAACATTGCAGATGATGCATGAAACCTTTGCAAGACAAGCAACCACAGGACTTTCGGCACAACTACGTGCTTTGGTAGGGGTACATGTAGCTTCTGTAGATCAGCTCACCTATGAAGAATTCATACGTTCCATTCCCAACCCTACTACCCTAGCCGTGATTAACATGGATCCACTGAAAGGTTCTGCAATTCTAGAAATAGACCCTTCTATCTCTTTTACCATTATTGATAGGCTATTCGGAGGTCGTGGTGAGTCTGCGAAGATCAGTAGAGAACTTTCAGATATCGAGATGTCTGTGATGGAAGGTATCATAGTACGCATCTTAGGTAACCTACGAGAAGCATGGTCAACTGTAATCGATTTACGACCTCGTTTAGGAAATATTGAAACAAACCCACAGTTTGCCCAAGTAGTACCTCCTAACGATATGGTAGTACTCATTACCTTAGAAACGAAAGTGGGAGAAGTGGAAGGGATGACTAACCTCTGTATCCCCTATATCACCATAGAACCTATCATCAACAAACTATCTGCCCAATACCTCTACTCTTCCCTAAGGAGTGGAGAAACAGACGAAAACAAAGTCGTTATCCAAGAACGGTTAGATCAGATCGCGATTCCTATTATTACAGAAGTAGGTTCTGTAGACATAACCATGAATGACCTTATCAATCTACAAGCAGGTGACGTGGTCAAATTAGAGAATACACCTTCCAAATCAGACCTAATCATCAAAGTTGGTGACAGAAGTAAATTCAAATGTACTCCAGGTCGTATCGGCAACCGTTTGGCTGTACAAATTGGTGAAACGATTGATGAAATTCCAGATGAATTGCTTGGCTCGACACGTTCACAACAAGAATACTAATTTACTTGAAACGAACGGTATACTTTAGCTTTACTTTTGTACTTTTAGGTCTATCATTTTACCTGTTAGCAGGCAATAAATCACCTCTGAACCCACCATTTCACCAAAAGAAAGTAAAGATTTCCAAGGAAGTTATACGTACTGTTAAGGAACAGAACAGAAAAAAACGTCGGTTGATCGTTCTATCTATAGATGGTTTCCCAGGTTACTACGCGGAAAAAAACTCTTCTATTTATAAGCTTACTCCCAATTTAAACAAACTGCGAGAAAAATCTCTATTTTCCAACCGAGTACGTTCTGTATATCCCTCACTCACATATCCAGCACATACATCAATGATAACTGGTTTAGAACCAAATCACCATAAGATACAAGCGAACCGTCCCTTTGATCCTTTTGGCAAAGTAAGCCCGGGCTCTTGGCATTGGTTCCATGAAGATATCGCGGTAAAAACAGTTTGGGATTATGCCGAAGAAGCCAATTACAAAGTAGCCTCTGTCTACTGGCCTGTAAGTGTTGGAGCAAATATCACCTATAATATTCCACAATACTGGCGTCATAAAACAGCCGATGATGTTAAGATACTGCGGGCTCTCTCCACCAAAGGATTGTACAGAGAAATTGAAGAAGCAACGGGCTTACAGGTCGCAGAACACACTGGGGATACCGAAAAAATGAAAGCGGCGATCGCTCTGTGGAAGCTGAAAAGACCTGATATTTTGTTTATATACGCTACTGATTTAGATACAGTACAACACCTTTACGGAACATATAGCAAAGCAGCAAAAAAAGTCATAAAAACTATCGACAAACTTTTAGGTGAACTGATCCAAACAACAAAACTATACCAAGATCCTTCTTTGAGCCTAATGGTCGTTTCTGACCATGGTTTTCGTAAATTCAGAAATATGTGCTACCCCAACAAAACACTTATAAATATGGGTCACATCAATGTGGGGAAAAAAAGGTGGAATTATGTGTTTCGCAGCCACGGTGGCATTGCCACTTTACTAAAAAACACCGGTACAGATACTTATAGCAAAAAGAAGCTCAGTATACTCCTACTCAAGAAGAAGATGGCGCGAGCATGTCCATCTGCTAAGTTTGTTAGTAAAGGTAAGGTATTCCGTCGTATCAAGAAACGTTTAGACGAAAGAACCATCGCAGCGCTCTATGCACCAAAAAACTTTATATTTTCACGCAATATTAGTTCAAAGTACAGTTGGGTTCACTTTAAAGGTACGGGACATCACCACGGCTTTTTACCTACAGATGAGCAAATGTACACAATAGGTTTAGTCTATCCAAAAAGAAAATTGCGAGTGATGCGAAAGGTTACTGATGTTTTTCTATACTCCTGCCACTGGATGCGCTTAAAATGCAAGAGAGGAGTAGCAAGGAAGGGGTTATAACACATATGTAGTAACCCCTTCACAAATGTTTTTAGCAAGAAGACTATTCTTTCCAAAGAATACATTCCCCAGGACATTCATCCATTTCTCGTTGTACGCTCTTTTGATCGTCTTCTGGTATCTCCGCATTGTTGACATGCTCATTGTCGATATGAGTCTGAGAAGTATCCTCCTCATCCATTTGGAAATACTTAGGTAGGTTATCTGCACACTGGTTGCAGGAAGTACAGTCATCTTTATTGACATATGCAATTCTTCCCATTTTTTTCTCCTGATATAATTTTTTTTACAAGTTTTTTTAAATACCTTCTGAGGTCAAGTTTGATATGGATTGCTTAAAGATTTAATCATTCCCATCGTATCCAATAGAGGTTCTTTTATAACGACAAGACAAATGCAGAAAAATTAACGTTGCACAGGAAAGTAACAGCCCACCTGCTTCTTTCAATTCTTCCATGCTATAAGCATCCCTCTGGGAAAGTTCAAACATTGTCGAAACACGCCAAATAAAGATAATAGAATAAGCTACAATCCCAAGGCTTGTAACTACTGACAAACGATTGGTAAAAATCCGTAATATGCAAAGCAGAGCTATAAATGCATAAAGAAATATCCAAAAGTAAGGATCAGGATCATTGTACTGCACCGCAGCAAATGCGATGTATATGACTGTTAGAACAATTAAAATTTTATGCAAAGCAATATACTCATCAAAGCCTCTAGATAAAAAGAGGCTTATATAACAAAATATTAAAGGTTTTCTTCAGCAAATTTCCAATTCACAAGACTCCAGAAAGCCTCTATGTATTTTGGTCTTGAATTTCTGTAATCCACATAATAAGCATGCTCCCATACATCACATGTCAGTATTGGAGTTTTCCCTTCAGCCAAAGCAGTCTCGGCATTACTTGTACTAACAATTTCCAAAGAACCATCAGAGTTTTTGACTAACCAAGCCCAACCAGAACCAAAAGTTCCTGCCGCTACAGCTGAGAATTTTTCTTTGAAATCAGCAAAAGAACCAAAGTTTTTTTGGATCGCTTCAGCAATCTTTCCTGAAGGCTCACCACCTCCATTAGGAGACAAAGAATTCCAATAAAAAGTATGGTTCCATACCTGAGCTGCGTTATTGAACAATCCTCCAGCCGGAGCTTTTTTAATAATATCTTCTAAACTAGCATTCTCGAATTCAGTGCCTTTGATCATTCCATTCAATTTTGTAACGTAGGCGTTGTGGTGCTTGCCGTGGTGATAATCCAAAGTTTCTGCAGAAATATGTGGTGCCAATGCATCTTTTGCATATGGTAATTCTGGTAATTGATGTTCCATTCTATCTCCTAAAAAATAAAGTGTCTTAAGCATATTTTAGAATCATTCTAATTTATGGCAAGCAAAATACAAAATATAGGGAAAAGGTACGCGCGTACAATAAAAAAGTGAATTGTAAAAAGAAGTAGTAGAAGTAAATATAAGGTTGAAATAAAAAGTAGATAATACTTACGAAAGAGGCTTAGAATCGAATGTCAAAAGATGGATTTTTTATTCCGGCTCGCATGCACTATCCTACTCTATGGGCCATAGATTTCTCCATGCCACTGATTCTTAAAACAGCCCTCAATATAGATGGTATCATGCTTTCCGAATCAGACAAAGTAGAATTGCGTAAGTTGAAAAAGAAAAGAGTTCTCTTTCTCAGCAACCATCCTACTACATTTGAACCACCTGTTACCTACCAAATTTCCAATATTATGGGTTCACGCTTTCATTTTATGGCATCTCGAAATGTTTTTAACTGGGGCTTTGGTATGGTAGGTGAAATCATCAGTCGTATCGGAGCCTTTTCCGTCTTAGCAGGGGGATCTGACAAAGAATCCTTAAAAACTGCAAGGAAAGTTCTCAGTTCACCCGAAGGTAAATTAGCTATTTACCCAGAAGGGATGACAGGTGGGGAAAATGACAACCTCGTACCATTTATGCCCGGAATTACCCAAATCGGTTTTTGGGCCTTAGACGACTTACGAAAACAGGGTTCGCAAGAAGAAATCATTGTTTTACCGACTTTTGTAAAATATGTTTTGAGTGCTAGCGCAAAAAGCCAAGAAAGGGATATCGAACTGTCCCTGCGCAGGATCGAGAGAAAGCTAAAAATAAACCCCAGCGATAAAAATATACTACGCAGGTTTCTCACAATTGGTAGGATTTTGCTAGAGAAAACAGAAACAGAATACCATATCAAAGTCAAAGATAAAGAAGACTACGACTACCGAATCGGACACCTACGCCATATCATTTTGAATACAGCAGCAGAAAAGTTAGGGTTTTCCTTTGCGGAAAATAGGAATGCCATTGAAAAGTTGCGTGAGCTATTCACCATTTCCGACTCATTTGAAGCAGGAGCTTATGACAAACGTAAGTATGGTAGCATCAACCCCGATTACCTCCAATCAGCCAAAAAAGAGATCCAATTGGCCTATCTATTTTTAGTTCTCAAACCAGAATACATTCTATCCTATCCCAGCGCAGAAAGACTCATGGAGTGGTTGTACCGCTTTGAAACCATCGTTTTAGGAGAAACACAGTACCGGGCTAGAAAAGCATATGTAAAAGTTGGAAATTACTTTCCTTTAAATGAATACTATGAAGAATATAAAAAAAATAAAAAGAAAGTTGTCGAAGGAGTCACCCAACGGTTGAGAAAGGAAATTGAGCAAAAAATGCAAGAATCTCTTTCCCTCACCTCCCCGTTATTCAACCCCTATGATGTGGGTAGTGGAACTCCTTGGAATATCCTATAATGTCATCGACGATACAGTACCAAAACTTTTTCAACCTTTACACAGACCCTTCTGTAATTCTATCTTTGCCAACACTGCAAATTTTAGAAGCCAATGAAATGTTTCTCCAAATCACCAACTACAAGCGAGAAGACATCCAATCCAAATCAATCCTTGCATTGATCCTAGAGAAAGACCAAGAAAAACTCCTACAAGAAATTCATAGCCTAACAGGAGAAATCGTCAAAACACGCGTGAAAGCCAAGGTATTACCAGCAAAGGGTTTGAGTATAAGAGGATTATGGACTATTTATATAGATAGGCCACAAAATATTATTTATGCCTCCTACCAAATTGAACAGGAGGGTATTCGAACCATGTACAGCGAAAGGTTGCGCGCACTCAACAAAATTGCTTCTAGGAAAAACGATAACTTAGATGAGAACATGCAAGAATTGCTTACATTAGGTACCCAACTACTCAATCTGGATCTTGGTATCATCAGTGAAATTGAAGGGGAATCTTATACTGTACTACACTTCTACCCACAGGATTCTGGTTTGGTAAAAGGCCAAATTTTTCCCTTTCAAAACACCTATTGCAATATCACATATACCCACAATAGTGTAATTGCTATCGATTCTATGAAAAATTCAGAGTTTGCCCAGCACCCCTGTTACGAAAATTTTGGTTTAGAAGCCTATATAGGTGTACCGTTAGAAATTAACGGCAAACGTTTTGGTACCATCAATTTTTCTAGTCAAAAACAAAACCCCTCTCTATTCAATGCATACGATTACGAATTTATCAAAGCCCTAGGAGAATGGGTCAGCCTAGCTTTTGAAAAGAAATATGAAAAAGAATCTTTGATTCTAGCAAAAGAAGAAGCTGAAATCTCCTCGCGTGCAAAATCAGATTTTCTCGCAACCATGAGCCATGAAATAAGGACTCCCATGAACGGTGTCATAGGTATGACAAGTTTGTTGTCAGAAACCGAACTCAATTCTGAGCAAAAAGAATACGTAGACATCATCCGTAACAGTGGTGAAAACCTATTAACCATCATCAATGATATTCTAGACTATTCTAAAATAGACTCTAACAACTTTAAATTGGAAGAACAGCCTTTTAAACTCAGTCTTTGCATTGAGGATACTATTGACATATTCATTCCCAAAGCCTCTGAAAAAAACTTAGAGCTACTCTACAATATCAACGCAAATGTTCCGAGCTGGATCGTAAGCGATATTACACGTTTAAGACAGATATTGGTAAATCTGGTTGGTAATGCGATTAAGTTTACCGAAAAAGGCGAAATTTTACTAGAAGTAAAAGTACAAGAGAGCATAAATAACAAATACACCTTATTATTCCAAGTTCACGATACAGGCATTGGAATTTCGCAAGATCGATTTACTGCACTATTTGAAAAGTTCACCCAAGCAGATGCCTCTATTACCCGCAAATACGGGGGAACTGGACTAGGTTTAGCTATCAGCAAAAAGTTAGCTGGTCTATTGGGAGGAGACTTACAAGTAGAAAGTGAACTAGGCAAAGGTTCTATATTTTCCTTTACCATCCAAGCAGATTTCTCCTCCCCCCCTGAAAGTGAAAAAGAAGAAGAAGAGTCTTACAATATTTTAAAAGAACAAAAGGTGCTATTGGTAGCTAGTAACAAAAAGAATTTACAGACTCTAAGCCTGCAATTTGAAATAAAAAAAATACACACATATACAGCAGAAACACTCGAAATTGCTCTAAAAAAAATTAAGAAACAAGAGTTTTCTGCCCTGATTTTAGACACCCAATCCTTTACAGATATAGACAGCTTCCTACTAACGGTACGTAAGGAGCTTGATAAAGAAAAGCTGCCTATCGTTTTGATAAACTCATACTTGCACAAACAGGAAAACAAACGTACATATCCATACAATTATCATTTGCACAAGCCTATCAAGCTTAACTTACTATTCACAACTTTGGTCAATATATTTCAATATAAAGATGAGGCGATTACAACCCAGTCAAAAGCAGAGCCATTTGGTGAAAACCAAACAGACTTACGAAAATCCTACCCCTTCCAAATATTGATTGCTGAAGACAACTTAGTAAATCAACAAATTGCTAGGCGGTTCTTCCACAAGTAATGATGATGCCCC
>JBCCIA010000068.1:0-17971 GCA_039028475.1 Spirochaetota bacterium
ATTATATCTGATTATTGTATTAAAGTCAATCCAATTTTATAAAATTTTTGTAATAAAGTAATGGTTATTTCATTTTTCTTTGTGTTATAGTAAGCCCATTGTACAAAAATCGTAACTTTCTTACTTTCCAGGAATAATTTTACGCAAAGGCCGCTAACTAAGAGGTTCTAGTGATTTTCAAGAGTGAAAAGTCGTCGGTGATTTCTCCTTTTTCTCGTATACTCTCGTAAATGCCTTGTAAGTCAGCTTCAGTATTTTCTACGCAGTGCAAGAAAAGTGAGGGATTGTCGTTGGTACTTTCCACCTTAGCTCCATTCGATACTTGGTTCTCGTCTTTACCATAGGAACCTAGTAGGAAAGTATCGCCTAACTCTAAGTGAACCTTACGGACAAATACTTTTTTTAAGTCCATAGGTTCTGTGCCTAATTTGTAGTGGTGGTTTTTAGAATCTAGAAATTTTGCCTTTCCATTGCGAAAAAGAACACTATAGGGATGTTCTGCATTGATATATAGAATCTCTCCTGTTTCTTCCTCTAAAATACCTATAGTGGCAGAAACTAACATTTTACCTGCAAATGCAATGAGTAGGGTATGGAGTTCACGGAATGTATGAACCAACCAGGAATGGCTAGCTATATTTGGTTTCTCTTTTTGAGTTTTTGCGATAAGAACCGTAAAAGCCGTACCCAAGACTAAAACACCGGCAGCTCCTTGGCTAGACTTCCCCATAGCATCACCGTTTAAAAAAACGAGGTATTTTTTTCCCTTTAAGTAAATCGTATCAGCCATATTTACGTCTCCACCAACCCTTCTTTTCTCTCGATCAAAAGTAAACTCTTTCTGTTGTTTGATAAAAGAATCGATCGTAAAAGCATCGCTGGTAATACTTTTACATGCGAAGGTTTCGCTAAGTCGGGAAGTTAAGTAATAATCCCCGTCTTGTTGGAGTTTTAATTTTTGAATGTCTTCTAATGCCAGTGACAGTTCTAAGCTTTTAACCTCTAACTCATTGGTACACATTGCAACTTGTGTTTCTAAGTCTTGTTTGGATTCTAACAATTTTTCTTTAGACGTTTTTAAGTTGTTGGTCATAGTGTTTAAAGCATTGGCGAGTAAGCCAATTTCATTTTGTGAAGTGCTCTGGTACTTCTCGTCTAAATTTCCTTGTGCAATTGATCTTGCAACATTTGTTAGATTACCTATAGGCTGGGTAAAACGATGTGAGAGGAAATAAAAAGCGATAGTGACGAGCATAACAGAGGCAATACCACTTAGCAATATTGCCCAACGAATCCTAACCAATGGTTTGGTCATGGAAGAATCGTCTACTGTATAAACAATAAACCATTTCGTATTGGCAATCGGTGCATGTGCATAAAACTGTCTACCTTTGGATTTGTGCAAAAATTCGGAAGCAGTAATTTCAGTTTGGCTATCGCTTATTTTGAGGTTTACCGCCTCTCCTATAATTTCTGCAAAACTCTTACCTATCTCTTCGGGTTTATTAGAAATTTGAATGATACCTTTTGTATCTACTAGCCAGCTCATTCCACCGTAGCTATCGGCCTTTGTAAAGTCTTGCGCTAAACTACTAACGTCGATACTTACCCCTGCTATGCCTAAAGGTTCTCGGCTTGTACCAATCAAGGCATGGGTCAGAACGTAAGTGCTGCCTAGTTCTTGATTGTAGTCTATACGCAACTCTAAATAATTGCCTGATTTCATAAATGCAAAGAACCAGGCATCATTTGTATCTTCTTGGGAAATGACTTTTACCAAGTTCCCCTCTTGCTTCCAATAATTTCCTGTTAATTCATTCACAGCAAAAACGCTTGCATAGTCATGGTTTTTCCTGATCTGCGTTAGGCGTTTTTTAGATAGCTTTGCCAGAGACTTATCTTTTTCTTGGCCTACAAACCATTCGATTAGGCTAGGGTCTTCCGCTAGTAAACGTGTTGTTTCAATAGCTTTCTGCAAACGGTTGCTGACATTTGCAGCTTTCAGTGCGACAATATTTTTTAAATCAATGGTTATTAGTTTCTTGCTGAAAGCATGCTTGGCCGCTTGGTAGCTCATAATATCGGTTAAAATTGTAGATATGAGGGTACAGAGGCAAGCCAAGAGGATGAATTGCAAGGTAATAGATTTATGAAACATTTTGCTACTAACAGCCATGAAAAAAATCCTGTAAAATTTGGCTATTGTATTTTTATAAGGAATCTATTGGTAGTTATAGCCTAGGATTTATCTACTTGGCACTAGGTAGAATTTCTCTCTCTAATGAAACAATTGCTGAAAAGGTCGTTGTGCTAGTAGATGAATACGATAAGCCAATTCTAAACAAATATTATAGAAACTGAAATAGCAAGAAAAATGCGGTATAAATTGCGAAATCTGTATTCTGTGATCAAAGGATCAGATTCCTACATCAAATTTATCTTGTTATCTCCTGCAGTTGTTCTATACAACGGAGAAAAGACTTTAAGTTTTGCTGAGTTTGACGGAGTAAAGCTCTTAGCGATTCCAATTTCTTCGTTTTAGACCGCCTTTCCATATTTGTCCAGCGTTGCCATGAAGCAGAAAAGTATTCCGCCAGAAGACTGCAACGTTACCACGACACGGCTCAAGACCAGATCCGCTATTTGCAAGACAATCTAAACTTCTTGCTTTATGAGCGGAAGTAGGTAACGAAAGTGCCTTCTCTTGAAAGATGTTCTTAAAAACCCAGGGGAGGGGAGGGGAGTGTGCAGCATGAAAAAAGCGTTTTATTTGCTATCTAAAGACTCAAATCCTTCTCAGTTGTTAAAAAAAGTATAGCAATACTAGTAATAAAAAGAAAGAAGAACCTGTTTTTTATTCTAAATCATAAGCGATGGCACGAGAGATAATTGTCAAACTGGAATTTTGGCTGGTTTTTCCACTTGTGACTTTCCTAATCTTATAGGTTATAGATTCTCATTGTAAAGCTGATTAAAATGACTTGACTTCGGTAGTTTCACAACTTTCAATCAAAAATATGAAAAAACTTCCCATAGGGATACAGACATTTTCTAAAATACGTTCTGAAAACTATTATTATATAGATAAGACTTCTCTCATAACTGAACTTAGTAATTTAGGAACGTATTACTTCCTCTCACGTCCGCGTCGGTTTGGAAAAAGTCTTTTTTTGGATACCATTCGGGAAGCTTTTTTAGGAAGTAAAGAACTCTTTCAAGGACTTTATTTAGAAAATAACTGGGACTGGTCAAAGAAACACCCCGTTGTACGGATTGATTTCGGAAGTGGTGTTTTAAAAGAACCGATTCTTTTAGAAAAGGTTATACTGGAAATCATACAAGAACATGCCAAAAGAGAATCAATCTCTCTTTCCAATGAAACAATATCGGGGAGATTTAGAGAGCTTATTATAGAACTAGAAAAAAAGTATTCCGAAAAAGTAGTTGTTCTGGTCGATGAATATGACAAACCTATTTTAGACAACATAACTAATTCAGAAATTGCAAGAGAAATGCGGGATGGGTTAAGAAACCTGTATTCGGTAATCAAAGGGGCAGATGCTTATATAAAATTTGTCTTTATAACAGGAGTCTCTAAATTCTCAAAAGTAAATTTGTTTAGTGGTTTGAATAACTTAAAAGACATAACCCTTGATGAACGCTATGCTACTATCTGTGGGTATACAGAAGAAGACCTCGCAATATTTGCAGAAAGGCTAGAGGGAGTAGATAGGGATAAAATGAAACTCTGGTACAATGGTTATAATTTCCTGGGAGATAGTGTATATAACCCTTTCGATATATTACTTTTTTTGGAGCAAAAGAAATACAAGAACTATTGGTTCGAAACAGGCAACCCTTCTTTTTTAACCGATCTGATTCAAAAGAATAAGTATAATTCTATCAATTTAGAAAATATAAAAATATCTGATGCAGGTCTTAATTCTTTTGATGTAGATAGCATTGAGTTAGAATCTTTGCTTTTCCAAACAGGATATTTAACCATTAAAGAAAAAAAGGAGATTTTAGGAGAGAGTGTTTATACGTTATCTTACCCCAACCAAGAAGTAAAACGAAGTTTAACATCTGCAATACTCCACTCCCTTTCCCACATTGGTTCCGGTGAGACTACCAAACGAAAACTCGATCTTTATGAAGTTCTTTCTGCAAATGATATAAGTATGTTAAAAACCATTTTCCACTCGTTTTTTGCCTCGATCCCCCATGATTGGTATAGGAAAAATCAACTTGCCAACTACGAAGGTTATTATGCATCTATTTTCTACTGTTATTTTACAGCTCTCGGCTTGGATGTACGGGCAGAAGAACCCAGCAATCATGGACAGGTAGATATGACTGTGCTTTTTGAAAGCAAGGTATATGTGTTTGAGTTTAAAGTAATTGAGATGACAGAACAAGGCTCCGCTCTCACACAAATAAAGGAAAAACGTTATTACCAAAAACATCTTGGTATGGAGCATAAAGAAATTTATTTAATTGGCGTCGAGTTTTCCAAAGAGGAGAGGAATATAACTAGTTATGAATGGGAATTACTACCTTCTCAGTAGTGACTCTTCTGGGAACTTTTATGAATTTTTTTCCATTTGGAAATTTACTATCTTTTATTCTTCAGGAGTTAAATCTCTAACAATCGTACGCAAACAGTCTTCAAAGCTACCTTCGCTTAGTTTGCCACCGGAGTTCAAAATACTGAACTCTAACATTAGGTTGATGGTATTGCCAAAATCTTCGTTCAATAGGTAACCCTCTCTATCAATGAGATAACCTGATTTGTGTAGACCTGTGGCGATTCTTTCTTGCACAATTTCGGGTAACGGCTTCTTTTTTCTAATATGTCCATAGATCAACTTCTGGTTGGCGAACGCATAACCGATTTCAAAAGAAGTTCCATCATCCACAATTGCTAAACGAAAGGGGTTGCAATTGGCGATGACAATGTCACATTCATCTATGAGCTGGCAGTTAGCTTGGAAAATTTTTTCGGCCAATTCTATAGGAGAGTGGGGTTCTCTACTTTGTACAATTTCCGTATCTAAAGGAGATAAGCCTATAAAACCATAGTCTGCACAGAGCGCTTTGTTATGTGCGAGAACATCATCGGCGTTAGGTAAAAATACTTCTGGTCCTGCTATATAAATTTTGCTTTCTTGCATAACTCCTCCTTACTTTGTATTTTGAAGGACGAAGCGGATCTCTTGTCCTACTTTCTCTAGGTTTTGCGATGCTTCTGCTATAAAGTTGGACTGTTCAATAATACTTTGGCTGGTTTCTTGCACTCCGCGTAACATTTGCATAACTCCTTGGGTATTGCTTTTTTGTACCTCTACCATTTGAGAAATTTGCTGCCCTTCTTCTTGCAAAGAGTGGGTTTCTGTTTGTATCAGAGCAAAATTTTGGATCTGAGTTTTGACATCTGCGAAAAAGCCGTCAACGTTTCCGTTGATCGTTTGGAATTTCTCTATCATTTCATTGAACTTTTGCAAGCCTTTCTCTAAGGTATGAGAAAAGTTTTGCAGGCTTTCATTGATTTTTTTGACAATGGTATCGCTTTCACGGATACTCTGTGAAGTTTGTTCCGCTAATTTAGCGACTTCTTCTGCGACAACAGCGAATCCTTGCCCGAAATCTCCAGCTCTTGCCGCTTCAATGGAAGCGTTCAAAGAGAGTAGATTTGTTCTATCCGCAATGTCATAGATCGTTTTGATAATATTTTTTAGGTTTGCATACGACTTATGTATTTCGTCCATAGAATCTTGGATCTGGTGTAAATCTTCTTTGCCGTCTTTTGCTATATCGCTTGTTTCGACTAGTAGGGAATTGGAAACCTCGATTTCTTGTAGGATCTTATTATTTTGTTGAGATAGTTGTTCGACTAAACCCAATAGTTGTTGTAACTTTTCGCGTTGGTGCTCAATATAGGAACTGACAGTACTTTCAGAAGCATCCAATTGATCCATAGACTTGTTCATAGGTTTCATAACGTCCCTTTGCTCATGGACACGGGTTACTGTTTTGTGAAAAAAATCATTGACAATTTGTAAGGAACCATCTAACTTTTCTTGGGTAATTTGCAATTTGTCGACCAATTTCTTATTTTCTTCGTTTAACTTCTGTTGTTCAAAAATCAGAGCTTGGCTACGTAAAAAGGCTTGTTTGAGGTCGAAAGCGTAGTAAATCAAAATAGCAATCTCAAAAACGACAAAGACAACGTGTAGTAAAACGATGTCCCATCCATGTCCATAGTTGAATGCTAGTAAAGGAATGTTGTCGATATAAATATTATACGATTGTAATATGTTAAAGGTCACATGGTGTAAAGTAATGGTAACAGTTGCTGCTACAATTGGTCGCCAATCTTTGTAAATCAGTAGAAAAGCTAACGAGCCAAATATATGGAAGTGCATTTCAATTCTTCCTAACTGGGACATAATCAAGATTCCTGAAAATAGCATCAAAGCAATCCCGTAAGCGATGCGCATGATTTGTCGCCCGCGTAAGAAATAGTGCATTATAGCTAATACGATAACAATGGCAATGCTAGGCAATAGGCTGAGGAAGTATACCGAGTAGGTAGTAGAAGCTATTGCTACAATAGGTACGTGTAGACAAATGAGATAGAAGAAAAATCTGTCAAAGCGGTAGCATTCTTTTTTATATACTTCCTTTGCTTGTTGCAAGTGTTGTATGTCCATTTAGAACTCCCTAATGTCTCAAGCTAATAAAATCTTGGTAAATCTTGGTAATATTATAGTAACCACTGGGATAAAGCAAACGTATTTTTAGCTGTGGATCGATTAAATACAAATTGCCTGAATGGTGTAACTGGTAGTTGTCATCTGTTTGATAAAGCTCTTCTTGGAAAAAGACACCGTATTCTTTTGCAATTGATTTGATGTTTTTTTCACTTCCCGTTAAAACAACTGATTTGCTACCTAAATATTTTTGCAAAACAGCTAGATGTTCTTGTTTGTCCCGTTTGGGATCAATCGTTATATAGACTAAGGATAGTGATTTTTTTGTTATTTTTTGCGCAATGCTTTGCATAACTCGTAACATGGGAGGGCATGTGCTGGTACAATGGCTGAAGCCGAAAAATAAAAAGGTATATTTGCCACGATTGCTCTCTAAAGAGAATTTCTCCCCGGTATGACGGTTTAGGTGGAATTTATAGGCAGTTCTGGAAACTTTGACACCATAAAGATCTGGTTCGTTGGGGTCTTTGCAATGCAGAAAAAACAAAAAAAGGAAAAAAAATCCTGTTATTGGAAAGTATCTCGACATCTCATTCATTCTAACGACTTGTTACTAAAAAAGCAAATACAAATATGGATCTTACGCAAATAAATATAAAATTACTGGATATATTTGGATAGTTAGGACATGGCAAAGTTTCCATTTTACCTGATTCTTGCCTACACATTTCTTTCTTTAGGTATACTCATCTCTTGGTTAGGCAATCTGTATTCCAATCTTTTGTTACGCGAGACCCCTTACTTTCTCATTGCTTCTGCTTCTTTTTTTGTATTGGGAATATTCTTTTACTTTCATAAGAGAAAAAGTCTAGAAGAAAAAGAGTTCCAAATCCGCTATTTGCGTTTGCGAAAACGTGAAAAACAGGTTGCAGAGAGGGAAGAAAAGATCGCTAGCTCGAATATCCAGTTGGACAAGAAAAAGCAAGAACTCATGCAAAAACTCAAGACCTATCACGAGTGGATGGAGTTTCCAAGCGAAAATGATTTCTTTACTCCAGAAGAAGAGATCATTGAGCTAGACAAACGAGATGCGGAAGTCATCCGCTTGCTAGAAAGAAAATCGGAAGTCTTTTTTGATAAGTTTAAAAACCGCAAATACCACCAATTGGATAGGTTTCATAGTAAATTGCTTTGGGACGATATCTATTCCTTGGTAGAGGAAGTAGCTAAGATTTATAACCCTGAGTCTAAGAATCCTCTTCTAGAAACGGACGTTGAAAAGTTATTACGAGCTGTAAACCAAATTTCTATCAATCTTCTGGTTATCTTAGAAGGACTTCCTGGAAATCTGGAAAATTACAATTTACGAGAAATCTATCGTTATATCGAAAGAGCAACAAATGTTTTTGGACTGTATAAAAATGCAGCTCCCTATCTAGAAAATATTCGTAATATTTACTATCTATCCATGGCGCTTACTGGCAATCCGATCGCTATCACTGCTAGGTTTGTCGCAGGTGAGTTGGGGAAATACGGTGTAAAGAAACTTGGTATTCATTTGAGTGAGAAATATGCTATGAACCTTTTAGGTGACACTTTAGGTGTTGTTGCTACGGAAGTGGCTGCTATTTATGGGGGGGATTACCGCAAGAGAGAAGCCTCGTGGGTATTTGCGGCCGAATTGACCGAACTATTAGTGATCTTTCCACCCTCGCAAGAAGTTTTACTCAAGTGTATGCAAAAAATTGGTACATTGCCGATGCGGAGCGAATACGATCGTATCTATTTTTACCGCTGCCTTGCTGCTCGTAAATCTGCTATGTGGCAGGACTATAAGGCCAATCTGTTTCTGAGTATAGAGGAGCGAGAGAAGATTTTTGAATTTTTAGAGTCTGTGTTTTTGGCTTGGTTTCCGTACTCGGCAGAAAAAGACATTTCCAAATGGAAGCAAGGAATTGAGACACGCTTTTGCTTGAAAACAAAGATCGGTTCGGGTTTGCAACTGGCTCAAGAAAATTATAAGGAATCTATGCTTTTGTCCTTATATAGCTTCCTTGTTGGCAAAAAAGAAATCCAAACGGGACTAGCCTTGACTGCAATACAAGAATTAGAACTCTATACATCTCTTTCAGATGTTTCGCAAGAGAGTTTTTTACAGGCATGCCAAACCGATATTGCCAATGATTTTATATATCCAGAACTGGAACCGGTAAACCCTTTGTTGGACGAGTATTTACTTCTACTATTAGACTGCGTACTGGAAACCGCTCCGTTTCGTCATGTAGACCATTTGTGGTATTTGCAAGTTGTTGTTTACTTTCGAGCCAAAGAAGCATCCTATGCAAACCTATTGTTTAAGAGGACTATTGCGAACTTGCAGTCTCACCTTCTTTCTGAGTCACCCGTGCAAAGAGTTACATATAATTTAGCAGTCATTGTTTTGGAGAAAATCTTTTCTGGATCTTCTCAGTTGTTCATTTATAAAAAGATTCGTTTGTCGCAGGATGGGAGAGAGTTCCTCGTAAAAGGGCAAGAGGAAAGCGAACTTGTACTTGTTGGCAATGGTTTTGACTTGTACCTATTTGCATTTGCAAACAAGTCTTTTACCTATGAATTGCTATGGCAGAAAAAGCGAGAAGAGGTATTGCAAATCAGTAAGAAAGAAAAAATTCCTAGAGATGAACTCACCATCAGTGGAATACAGATCTTCGAAAACTCGCCAGAGGCAAAGGAGGTGGACGTTACAATATCAGGAGATATATTCCATAAATTTGCCGATCACTTCCAGCTGTTGCTATTGCATGCAGAGACAGAGCTATGATACGATATGTTTTTTTTGATAGCCATAAATAACTGTATCTTGTAGACTGGGAAAGGGAGTGTGTTATGGCAAATAGAACTGAAATATTAAATAGGGTTCTCCCTGGTTACGAACATTTTGAGCAAAAGAAAGATGAAACTCCAGTTACAGCTGAAGACGTTTATGAACTAAAGTTGTACTATGCAAAAATGCTCATCAGCCTATGGTCGCATGCTTGTGACGCAGATGGTGTTTTTCACAACCAGGAAGCAGGTATGATCGGCAAAATGATACATGCTTTTTTTGAAGAGGGCAGTATTTTTGCTTTATATACAGAAAGGCGGGAAGATATTTTAGACCAGCTCCTAGAGACCTTTGACAATCCTTATCCCATCAAACAAATCAAAGAATTTACAGAAGATAACTCTGTTATGGCTTTGAACTTTTTTGAAGATGCTGTTTGTATTGTTTGTGCTGATGACGTACTGACGAAAGATGAACGAGAATTTTTAGACGATCTTGCTATTGAGCTAGATTTGTCTAGTATGGACAAGAAGAGTATCGAACACAAATACCTACCTGAATGATCTGCAACATTTCGTAACTGTTTTCTCTTATCTGGAGGCAGTTTTGTCTACTGCTTCTTTTTTCTAACTCCTGTTAAGTTATACTTTAAAAAAGCTTAGTTTTGTACAAAATATAGTCGACTACTGACATCCAATCAGAAGTCTGGTATTTTTCGGGATATACTTGTACACTTATTATAAGTTATCTATAAACAGATTTGTTTTTATCAAATGAAAAGAGAGAACACTAGAGGAAAAGCATGAGCGCAACTATGACAATCAGTGAAAAAATGGCGAAAACCCGTAATATTGGGATTTCTGCTCATATCGACTCCGGGAAAACCACCCTTACAGAAAGGATTCTTTTCTACACCAATCGAATCCACCAAATCCACGACGTTCGTGGAAAAGACGGAGTTGGTGCAAAAATGGATCATATGGAGTTGGAGAAGGAAAGAGGGATTACCATCCAATCCGCTGCTACCTATTGTGAGTGGAAAGACCACACAATCAACATCATTGACACTCCAGGTCACGTCGATTTCACCATTGAAGTAGAGCGTTCTTTACGGGTTCTTGACGGAGCAATTCTGGTTCTTTGTGGTGTTGCTGGGGTACAATCTCAGTCGATTACTGTAGACCGGCAAATGAAACGTTACAATGTTCCTAGAATCGCGTTTATTAACAAACTAGACAGAACAGGTTCCAACCCATTTAAAGTTATTGAGCAGCTACGTGACAAATTACGTCACAATGCAGTTGCGATGCAGTTGCCTATAGGTTTAGAAGGTGACCATGCAGGTGTAGTCGACTTGGTTACTATGAAAGCTTATTACTTCGAAGGCGAAGCTGGTATGGAAATCCGTGAGGATGAAATTCCTGCGGAAATGAAAGAAGAAGCTGATAAAAAGCGTGAAGAAATGCTCGATGCAGTTTCCATGTTAGATGATGACTTGATGGAAGCTATGTTGGAAGGAGAGCCAACAGAAGAGCAAATCAAAAAAGCGGTTCGTAAGGGGGTTGTTTCCCTACAACTCACTCCAGTATTTTTGGGTTCTGCTTATAAGAATAAGGGTGTACAAAAGCTTTTAGATGCAGTGACGGAATACCTTGCAAATCCTTCTGAAGTGACCAACAAGGCTCTTGATATAGATAATAACGAAGCAGAAGTAGTTTTAGAGTCTAACCCAGACAAAGACTTTATTGCTCTTGCATTCAAACTGGAAGATGGTCGCTATGGTCAGCTGACTTATATCCGTGTCTACCAGGGTACCTTGAAAAAGGGTATGGCGATTTTTAATTCTTCTAATAACAAAAGGCATAATGTAGGTCGTTTGGTGCGGATGCACTCGAATGAAATGGAAGAAATCGATACCGCAGAAGCTGGTGATATTGTTGCTCTATTTGGAATTGATTGTGCTTCTGGTGATACCTTTACCGATGGAAAAGGCAAGCTGTCTATGACTTCTATGTTTGTTCCGCAACCAGTGATTTCACTTGCAATCGAATGTAAAGAGTCAAAACAACTTTCTAACCTAGCAAAAGCTTTGAACCGTTTCACCAAGGAAGACCCTACGTTTCATACCAAAATCGACGAAGAGTCAGGACAAACCATTATCAGTGGTATGGGTGAGCTTCACTTAGAAGTATACGTAGAAAGAATGCGTAGAGAGTATAAGGTAGACCTGGTGACAGGTGCTCCACAGGTAGCATATCGCGAGGCTATCCAAGAGCGTGCCGAATTTGACTACACTCATAAGAAACAAACTGGTGGTCAAGGACAGTTTGCACGTGTTGCTGGTTATATGGAGCCAATCCCTGCCGAAGAAGGTCGCGATTACGAATTTGTTGATAAAATTGTCGGTGGTGTGATTCCACGTGAGTACATCCCTTCCTGCGACAAAGGTTTTAAAAGTTGTATGGAGAGAGGTTCTCTGATTGGCTTCCCTATCATCAATGTTCGTTGTGTCATCAATGATGGTTCTTACCACGATGTTGACTCTTCTGATATGGCCTTCCAATTAGGTTCTCGCTATGCCTTCCGCCAAGGTTTTAACAAAGCTAAGCCTATCATCCTTGAACCAATGATGAAAGTAGAAGTAGACGGTCCTGTTGAGTTCCAAGGTGCCATTCTAGGTGGCTTGAACCAAAGACGTGGTATCGTAATTGGGACTACTGAGGAAGATGCATATTGCCGTGTAGAAGCAGAAGTTCCTCTTTCGGAAATGTTTGGGTATTCCAATATACTTCGTTCTGCAACCCAAGGTAAAGCAGAGTTTACTATGGAATTCTCTAAATATTCACCAGTTCCAAGAAATATTTCTGAAGAATTGATGAAGAAATACAAAGTTAACGAATCAGAAGAATAAAAATTTCTACAATGAATGAGAGGTGTGTAGGTGCAGTTACTTGCACACCTTTTTCTTTGCTCAATTGAAAAAATAAAAAACAGTTACAAGTCCCGCAAAAAAAACAAACATTCCTAAATACAGCCAATATGCTTTATCTTCTTTGTGATATACCTTTTTATTCCTGAGTTCCACACGTCCTGTTTGGAGAATGTTGTAAATTCGGAAAGAGATTAGACCTATGATGATAAAATAAAGAAACAATAGCATTTTTTATTCGTCCTAATTAAAATAAAAATACATAAATACCAAAGATAATATAGTTGCAATAAAAAGCTCGATGCAGATCTGTTTAAATCTATTCTTTCTATCAATCTTATTATAAGCCTCTCGATCCGAAAATTTTAAACGATTTTCTTTCAATACCATATACCATCTATAACTTACATAACATAGAGCAATAATGTTGGCTAGTGTAAGCATTGTTTCTTTGCTCATATGTTGGTTTTTATTGGCTAGGTTGAGCTTATTTAGGGAATTTTTAGAAAGGTTTGTGGATTGAAATGTTTCTTGCCATACCCATTGCGTACTTCAAAATGCAGGTGTGGACCCGTTGATTTGCCCGTAGAGCCAACTTTGCCAATCGATTCGCCCTTTTCTACAATCGCACCTTCGCGGATAAAGAGAACGCTTTGGTGGGCGTAGTAAGTTACAAGTCCATTGTCGTGCTGAATAACGGTCAACTTGCCATAATTACCCACACGTCGGCAAACAATTACTTTGCCATCAGCTACTGCATAGATGAAAGTTTGTTGTCTCTTGAAGCCATATAGATCCAAACCGGTGTGAAATTTTCTTTTCTTAAACAAGTAGCGCATACCGTACTTACTGGTAACTTTGAATTGGCCCTTCTTTATCGGTAGTCCAAACACCTTATCTTTTTTTTGTTTCTTTTTGGAATCTTTTAAGAAGCCTCCAAACACCCAACCCTTTTGTTTTGGTTTTCCAATTCTTTCAATGTACACCCATTGCGAACGTATTCCCTCTAAGGTTTCATACCGAGGGTTGACTTTGACAATCTTAACTTTGGCATTTTTTTTGAGTTTGCCTTGTTGTTGGCTCAGAGCGATTGGTAACTGGTAGAGTGTAAGTTTGTCTAATTTAACAAATTTTTCTTCACCCTTTTTTTGTTTCTGCTTTTTGTCTTCTTTCTCTACATCGTGCTTGGGTGAGCTTGCTAAATAATAAGAGAAAACCCAACCTCGGACCTTTTTGTGATCAGATATATACGCCCACTTTGCGGTGTGTCCTGCAATGAAATCGTCCTTGCTGCTATATTTGAGAATGTTGACCTTATGATCCTGTGGAAGACTATACAAAATTTCTGCTGTAAGGGAGGGCTTTTTTCTGACATTGAGTACGGAAGCGGCTACATAATAGTTTTTAGCAGTGAAACGTTCGTAGGCAATTTTGCTTTTGGGTACGCGCGGGTGTTTTTTTTGCAAATACTTACTGGGAATAAAACCTTCCAAACCGGAGCGTGTTTTAATTTTGAACTGAATGGTCGTCTTTTTACGTGAAAGGTCTTCTTCATAATATAACACTTTTACTTTTTCATTGGGGTAAACAATTCCAGTAATATCTGATTTAGGCAAGAAGGCAAAGGCGTGTAATTTATATTTATGATTTACATACAAGCTCTTTGACTGTGCAGAAGTTGTGATTGCTACAAGAAAAATGGCAAAAGAGAATAGGTGTAGGAATGATTTTATTTTAGTTCGAATAAGCATAGGGTTTCAAAATGGGGAGTTCTGGGAAAAAAATCAAAGGCTTGGATATTTGAGATTCCATAACCATAACTCTGTAGTAGCTTCCAATCTCTTGCGAGCGTAGAATAATTGCAACTAGAATATAATAGATGATTTGGTTTTTTCTCTTCTATGATTTTTATGATTTGCTTTCCCAAGCCATTTCTGGGTGGGTTGCATAACCAATATTGCAAGGACTTTTGCCGCTTGGGTAGGCTACTTTTGTATAAATCCCAGATATGAAATTTTAAATGGGAATACTGTTGTTTTCTGGCATTTTTGCGTGCATAAGCAATGGCAGCAGGATTTAACTCATAACCCACTAAGGACGTTACTTTGTCGGCGATAGCTAGGCTAATCAGTCCAGAGCCACAAAACAATTCTAATACAGCAGCTTTTTCCGGTACGCTGGCTTTGATATGTTCTAACCAATCATTTATTAAATAGCGGTTAACTTGGAAAAAACCATTTGCTGGAATCTGTATTTGCTTGTCTTGGATGGTGAAGGTTGTCTCTTGCTTATTGTATTTATTGACCTTTTTTCCATTGAAGCGTAACTTGAGTTCTTTGGCATAGGGAGGTTGCAGCTTTTGGATGTGTGCATTGATTTCTGGAGCTAAGAGTTTGCAGCCGTAGTCTTGGATAGATACAAGCTGTTGTGAGTGTGCTTGGAAGAAGCCAATCTTATTATTCTGTGATTTTAATTGTACAGTATTCCGGTAATGATTTGGTTCTGTGGATTGCATTTGTGGAATACTGTTAAATTGCAAAGCTTCTTGCAAGAGCCTTACTTTCACCTGTAGCTCTGTATCGTAGTTGATGTGTCGGAATGAACAGCCCCCACAGGTTCCAAAGTATTTGCAATCGGATTCTATTCGCTCTGGGGATGCATCTAAAACTTGCTTTGTCTGTAAATGGGAAAAACCACTCTTACGAAAGCTCTCTTCACATAGAACCGTTTCCCCAGGAATGGCTCCTGAAACGAAATACGTCTTGCCTTCTGAGTGAGCTATGCAGTAACCGTTATGCACCCATTTTTCAGCTTTAATTTTCAGCATTTTTTTTCACACTCATAGTCAAGTAAAGAGCCACCGAAAAGATCAAACCGCCTCCTATAATTGTTCTGACACTAGGAATTTCTTGTAAGATGAAAAAGGCAAACAAACTACCATATACAATTTCCAAACTCATAATAGAACTCGCTTGTTGTGCCGTAATTCCCTTCATACTATTGATGAGTAGCACATAAGGCAATGCTGTACAAAAGACTCCTAAGATGGCAATGTACACCCATTCTAAAGCTGGTATGCTGTATTCTTGCTGTATAAAAAAAGGTGCTAATGTGATGCATGCAAGCGTAGATTCATAAAATGAAATTTGGCTACCCGAATACTTTTTGGTATATTTTCGATCAAATAAGAAGAGACTTGCTGCTAATAAAGCAGCAAGCAAACCCCAAACAACTCCAACGGTAGTTTGGTTTTTAAGATTAGCTTCTGGTACAAGCATGCTGATACCAGTAAGGATCACTAGAGATGAAAGCAAGTGGGTGGTATTCCAATCCTCCTCAAAGAAAACCGGCTCTAAGATAGATATGAATAATGGAAATGTGAATAGGGAGACCAATGCAATCGCTACACTTGCCATTTCAACAGCCTGGAAGAAGCTAAGCCATTGCAAGGCTTGTATAACTCCCAGAAAACTCAAGAGTAAGAAATCTCTAAGGCTATGTAGGCGGAAAGAATCCCTTTTGAGTAGAATTAGCAAACCTAACGATATAGCTGTAAATAAGGCACGGCCGCTTACCAGTACGATTAAAGGAGTGGACATGTATTTTACGAGGAGTGGCACAAATCCTAGTAGAAGTGCCGCGATATGAACCTGCAGAAGGCTTTTCTGTTTTAGGTTTAGCATGTTTCTCAAGGCAAGGTAATTCGATTGTCTTTGGCGTAAAACCATATTTTATCTTAGTAAATTACTTGCCTTGTTAAAATTTTTCCAGACTGTGGGCTATAATGTCTCGTTTTTTCTACTATGCACTCGCCTTTTTTCTCGTTCCGATTTACTCACAGAGTTTTGTAATCTGGGCTTGGTTGAGTAAGCAGATTCCTGAAAAGTCGCATGTTTTGATTCCATTAGCCGTTATTCTACTGACGCTAACTGCCTTTCTACCCTTTTTATGGAAAAATCGTAGTTCAATAGAACCTCGTTATTTGGCATCAGCTATAGGGCTTATTCTATTTTGCTATTTTTTGACCGACCCTCGATTTCCTGCAAAACGAGTTCATATCGCTCAATATATTTTTTTATCTCTTTTAATTTATAAAGCATTGCCCCTAAGCATAGGTTTTCGGCATAAGTATATCTTCTATACAACTTGGCTTACCTTATTGTTGGGAATACATGATGAGATGATCCAAGGCTTACACCCTTTGCGTACGTTTGGATTACGAGATATCGCTGTTGATTCTTTTTCTGCCCTAGCTGGAATTTTGCTACTTACGGGAATTGGTTTTGTACAAAATACAAAAAGGACTACTGAGAAAGTTTTATGGAGTGACTATTTGGTATTTATAAGTGTTTGGATTCTTTTGCTACTATTGCCCAATTTTCGCAAAGTATGGATACCTGGATATATACTTCTACCATTGATTGCCGCTTCACTTCTGTGGATTGTACAGGCTCTAAGAATGAAACGCGAGGAGCCTGTCTGGTTTGCTTTTTTACTGTCTATATCGCTAACTGGCTATATAGTTGGCGCAAATTATTTAGGTTTTACTTTTAATTAACCTTAGGTTTTGCAATACTAACTATAAAAATTCTCGCATTTCTTTGGCTATCCATTCAGGTTCTTCTTCCTGAAAGAAATGGTTTGCCTCAGGTAATTCGACTAACTTGTAATCTTTTAGCTTACTTTTCCAGAGTTCTAATACCGCAGGGGGAAACACAGTATCTTTTAGACCCCAGAAGAGAAGGGTTGGCTTGGGCAAAAG
Source organism: Spirochaetota bacterium (assembly GCA_039028475.1). Taxonomy (GTDB): domain Bacteria; phylum Spirochaetota; class Leptospiria; order Leptospirales; family Leptospiraceae; genus JBCCIA01. The sequence continues at coordinate 17,229 of JBCCIA010000068.1, forward strand.
AGATACTAAATTATCTCTCACCTCTGCTAAAAATTTTGTACCTTGTATGATTTGTCCTGGAAAGACCCATGTTGGAATACGAGATTCAGGAGTCGCAAAAGGAGCCAGGTAAGCATCTTTTACCTGGCTTTTCAACGCCGGGTTTCTCTTAGCCATACCAATGGTCAGCATATTGATACTAATTTTGAGAAAGGTATTCTTTTCCATGATACGTGCTTTAGCTTCTGGTCCACCCATTTTATCGGAAAAAGCCTTTGCAGCTTCATAGGATTCACCGCCGTTATCCTGGTGCGGCCACGCCCAAGTATTGCCAATGATGAGTTTTTCGATTTTATTGGGAATTTTTCCTGCCATACCAAGACCTATCGGCCCCCCCCAGTCCTGGACAAAAATAGAGAACTTGTCCAGGCCCATTTTTTCCACAAAGGAAGTAAGAATTCTCGAATGTTCAGCTGGTGTATAGCCATAGCCAGGGTAAGTAGGTTTTCCAGACATGCCAAAGCCTGGAAGATCCATTGCGATACAACGAAAAGTATCCCTAAGATTTTGGATAATTCCTGAGTATAGCAAAGACCAGGAAGGGTTCCCGTGACAGAATAAAATGGTAGGGCCTTGTCCTTCATCAATAAAGTGGACAGGAATTTTTTCTATCTCCATCCATTTTGAGTCAAATGGATATATGTCTTGAGAAATTGTAAATGGACGTTCCATAAAACTAAAATATTCCTATAGGTAAATTTAGA
>JBCCIA010000069.1:0-17899 GCA_039028475.1 Spirochaetota bacterium
ACGGGCCGTGGGTACGGGACGTCGAGATGACTGAGTGCAATTGTCTGCAGCCTGTAGGACACCCATCAGTCTTACATCATCTTCTATCCTTAATAGTAATACGCCCCTTTGAGCACCTGTACTATTGATTACAATATCAATGATTTTTTTTTTTAGGATATCTAGATCAAATTCATGTATTAACGTTTCTGATGTTTTTACAATACTTTGCCATTCTAAGATATTTTGGCTTGAAAAAGACTGATGGGAAATTGGTATCTTTTTTCCATCCATATCTTTTCATTCATTTACTTCGAACTCTTTGTAGTCAATTCATTTCGATAAAAGTGGAGGGTTCTTATTTTGCGAGTCGTCCTATTTTGTGCAAGAAGCGTGTGAGATAGGTGGCATTTAACTCAGTCACCTTTTGGATAAAAGCGAATTCAGATCCTTCATTTAGGAGTAATATTGCCGTTCGCAAACTTCTCTTCCTATCTGCTCGTTTTTCTCGTAATTCTGCTAGATATTTGCCATGTTCTTGGGCTTGTAAGTAGCCCTCTTTTCGTAATGTTTCTGCAATGGTTGGCATGGTAGATTCTACTCCTTTTATTTCTAAATTCTCTCCAATTTTTTGTAGTTTGTCAAGTGTAATTTGTGGGTTGCTCATACTTAGGTATTTTAAGCAGGTATGAACCCATTGTAGTGCTTTTTGTTCATCGTATAGATGCGCGAGTGCATTCAGGATTTGATGTAGTTTGTGTGGAAGTTGTGGGGAGCGAATATTCTTGAGTAATTGGAGTCCAACTTGTAGTATTGTATTTCCCTTAATCTCGGAGTCTGTATATTGGGATAGGTCATAGAGCAAATAAGAAAAATTGGGAATATATTGTGATAAGTTTGGATTATTAGAAAACAAAACTTTGAGTTCGTTGCCCCATTTCCATTTTTCCTTGCCGTGGTAGACGACGATAGGTAGTACCAAAGGTAGATTTGTTGGCTTGTTTTGCTCGATATCTCTAAACCAAATTTTCGTCATATATTTTAAAAGTTGTAAGGCAGTATATTTTTCTGGTCTACTTTTGTGTTCGAATAGAACGTAGAGTTGCGTGCTTTGTTCTTTAGTTTGGTAGAGTAGGTCAGAGAAAGTTTGCTTGAGTTTTTCGTCTAGGAATGATTCTTTGCTGAGTGTTAGAGTGTTGAAGTCGATGTGTTTTTGTAGATTTTCGGGAAGGTAGCTTTGGAAGAAACTTATTGCATTGCTTTTATCACCGAGTAGTGCTTTGAAAAAAGTATCATGTGGGTTTTCACCTGGCATCGCCTGTTTATGCTATGAGATTTTATGTGGGTGTCGAGGAGTTATTTGTACTAGGAAGTAGTGTTTAGCGACGAAAGTTGTAGGTAAGGCGTAGTTTTCGCGATTTTTTATTTAGAAAGTCTTCTTATTTTTTGAAAAAAGCGTGCAAGGTATTCTATGTCTAATTCAACGATTTTAGAAATAAAAGCTAGTTCACAACCTTCTTGTTGTAGTCGCATGGCAGTTTGTAAGGTCTTTTTTCTGTCTACCCGCTTGTTACGCAAGGCTTCTTTTTCTCGAATCGCTAAATACATTTTTTCAGCTCTCAAAAATCCTTTTTCTTCTAAAGTCTCTGCGATAGTTGGCATGGTGTTTTTAGCTCCTTTTAATGGTAGATTTTCTACGATTTCTTTTAATTTGTCAATCGTAATTTTTTCGCTTGCTCGTAGGAGATAGTTTATTGTCATTTCCATGATTTTGTTTGCTTTGTCTTCTTGTTCAATTTTGCAGAGTAGTTGTAGTATGTTTGGCAATCTTTGGGGTAATTCTGGATGGAATATATTTTTAAGAAGTGATAGACTCAAGCGAAGTATTACATTCCCTCTGATTTCTTCATTGGAGAATGGCGATAAGTCATAGATAATATAACTTAAGTCAGGGGGATTGTATGCAGGGTGCTGTTGTACAATGTTGGCTAGGTTTGTTCCATAGGGCCATTTTCTTTTGCCGTGGTAGAAGACAATTGGTATCACGATGGGTAGTTTTCCCCTATATTTGTTTTGCTGTAAATGTCGTTCCCAGATAGCGTGTGTATATTTGTGTAGTTGCATAGAGGTATATTTGTCTGGATAACTTTTGTGTTCGAATAGTGTGTAGATGTATGCGGTTTTATTTTGCAGCTTCATTTTAAAGAGTAAGTCAGAGGACTTTTCTTTGAGTTTTTCATCGATAAAGGAGTTTTCTTCTATTTGTAGACTATCCAGGTCTATATCACATATTAGTTTTGATGATAGGTAATGTTGCAAGAAGTCGCTCGCATTTTCTTTTTCTGCAAGGATGTTCTTGAAAAATTTATCGTGGATATTTTCACCTGGCATCGCCTGTTTATGCTGTGAGATTTTATGTGAGTGTCGAGGAGTTATTCTGGCTAGGGAGTAGTGTTTAGCGACGAAAGTGGAGGTAAGACGTAGTTTTCTTAAAAAAATAAAAACTCTTTTTATGAGTCTTATCTTGAATTTACATATACTCACTTGTTCCTTGAGCGTATTAGGGCAAAGAAAAAATTTTTAGTATACATTTCAGTAGCTACTTTTACACTTGTCCTATGCGAAAAGCTCTCAGTCCGGTGTTAGCGTCGGAACTTCCCCCGGACTGAGAAAACTACACCAGAGGTGCAAGAAAAGTCTGTGTGCTCGTCTATTTGCGTCAACTCTTTCTCCATCTCTGGTTCCCCTTAAATTTTGAATGCGAGGTGTTTGCTATGGATTTAGATACGATAGCAATTTTGGACCGTTTGTCTATTCTTGTGGATAAGATGGCGGCAGAGCAGCGACCTTCCCAGCGGAGAGTCGTACGGTATAAAGATTTGGCACAGGATCAGATCCGCTTTTTGCTAAAGCGTTACCAATAACAGGCAAGGATCTCACCGTGGTTTCGCCTGCGGTGAGTCCTGGAGAGTTTTGTTAGTTCTTTATATTTATTCCCTCTGAAGACTTCCCTTTCTCGCTCACATACTCTTGCAAGCTCAATCTGCGTATTTGCGACTCGTGGCCGGTGGGGTTGGCGATGAAGTGGATGGAGTTTACGTGGTCTTCGATGACGTGGATTTTTTGTAGAGGTGTTACCACCAATAGTTGCAATTGTAGCTTCTCGAATAGGCGTAGTCCATAGCGAGTACTTTCATCGGAGCCACGACCAAAGGCTTCGTCAATGACAACAAAGCGAAACGAACGATCTGTCGAACTTTCTTCTTGTTTTAGGCCAAATTGGTAAGCAAGAGCAGAAGCCAAGATCGTGTATGCCAGCTTTTCTTTCTGTCCACCCGATTTACCGGAAGAGTCCGAGTAGTGCTCTTTTTCTTGCTGCGTGTCGCACCACTTTTCACTGACGGAAAAGTTGAACCAATTGCGCACGTCTGTGACTTTGCCTACCCAATCGATGTCACGTGGGTCACCGCTATTGAACTTATCTAAAACAAGTTTTACCTGTTCGAATTTTTCTTCATTGTAGAGACCTTGTTCTTTTTCAGAGTTACTCAGACAATTGCGTAACATTTCTTTGAACTCGATTATACTTTTCTCCACTGACTTGTCAATTTGCAATTCGATGAAGGTATTGTAGTTGTATTCGATGTTACGGAGAGAACGGTTGATGTATTCTATTTTTTCAAAGATGCCCTGTTCTTTGATTTCCAATTGGTTTTTGAACATGGCTATGTCGTGGATACTACCTTCATTGAGGTTTCTTTTGAAACTTTCTTCGTGTCTAGGAAGATCTTCTTCTTCTAGCTCCTGGAGAAAACTTCTAAAATCTGTAAAAGAAGCAATGCTTACATCTACTTCAATAGTCTCCATAGGAAAGGCATCTTTGTATTTTTGCATACCTGCGATGATGCTATGCATTTTCTTATTCTTAGCCTGTACCTCTAGGAGTAGCTTGTTCTTGAGTTGTTGTTTGCACGTACGCTCGATTGCATCAATTGTATTCTCCCCTAGCTGTTGGATATCGAACATGTTTGTCAATTCAGGAAAGTAAGATGTCTTCTCCTCTTCTTGCCAAGAATCTGCGATGTTCTGTAGCTTTTCTATCCCTTCTGTGGTGTCTGAAAGTGATTTGTCTAAGCTACCCAACTTTTGGTAGAGTTGTGAACGTTTTGACTCCAGTCTTTGTTTTTCTTGTTGCACAGACTCTAGTTGTTCATTGGTTTTGTGGAGTACGTCAGAAGACTGTTGTAGAGATTCTTTTTCTAACAATAGAGTGTTTAAACGTTTTGCTTCTCTCTCCCAGTCAATTTCTGCATAGCTGGAAACTTTGAGAAGGTCATGCAGGACAATCTCTTTTTCTTTTTCTTGTTTTTGTGTTTGTTCTACTAAGTCTCTTTTTGAGTAGAGTTCCTGCATGCGCTGTTTGAGACTTTGTAGTTCGGTTTGGATCGCTTGTACTTTACCTTCATTCGACCAGCCTAAAATAAAAAAGCGTCTATCGTTCACACTGCGCCTATCGTCTTTTTCATGCCGTGAGCGACCCGATTTGATAAGACCTCTATGGGTAATCGCGTAAGATTCTTGTTTGAAATCGTCTAAGGTATCACAACATTTGTAATGAAATCTTTGCAGCAGCTCACTTTCCAACCAGTTATAGAAAACACTATCTTGTTTGACGGCCAACTTACCGGCGACAGTGTTATTTTTACGGTTTGTGTGACTTCTATCCTGCATATTCGGTACTCGGTAATAGATGATTCTACCCTGTAGATCTGTATTATTTAGAAATTCATTGAGTTGGCTGTAGTTTTTTTCCAGAACCAAAAGACTCGAAGCAAACCCAAATAAAAGTTTTTCAATAGCGCCTTGCCACTCTACTTCCTCTTCTTTCACTTGTAGTAGTTCTCCCGCAAAGGGCAATTCCTCTTCTGTCAAATCCAATGCCTGGATAATTTTTTCACGAATGAGCAAGTTTTTTTCAGGTATTTTACTTTTGCGTCTTTCTAAAGAGTGTAGCTCTTGTTCTTCTTTTCTGCCTTTTGCAGAAAGACGATCCAAGGCGATATTTAGCTCGTCTCTCTGTCGAATGAGTTGTTTACGTGTTTGCCCCATGCTTTGGAATTCGTCTCGGATATCACTGTTGATTTGGTGGAATGTACTTGCATTGACTTCTCCAAAGCCAAACTCTTTTATCAAAGTGTGGTATTGTTCGTAGGCTTTGCGTTTCTTCTCTTTTCGTTTGTCAAGTGTCTGGATTTCTTTTTGTAAGAGTATCAGCTGTTGTCCCTCTTGGCTAGTCGAGCGTGACAGCATATACTCATTTTCTTTTTGTGCAAGGTCTGTGAGTTCTTGGTTTTTACTATCCAGTGTTTCTTCCAATTCTCTTTTTTCAATGAGCAATTTTTTTTGCTTCTCTGCCAGTATTTGTAACCTTTGCTGCGCAAAAAAAACTGGCAGACACTCCTCTAATTGGTAGAGATGTTCTTCCTGTTGTTGCAATACTTCATAACTTGCAATATTATTCACAATCGGTTGTAATATTTCCATTTGCCTTTTTGCTTTTTGTACCAATTGGTGTGAACGTGAGAGGTTTTCGTAGCTTTTCTTTAGCTCGTCAATCCTGCTAGTTATATTGGTAGTTTCTAACATATGATTTCTTACAAAGTCTGTCAAATTGCCTACTGACTTCATGGAAACAGTCTGGTAGAACAGCTCCAGGGCTTGCTCATCCTTCAAACCAAATAGAGCACGAAATTGAGAGCTATACTCACGGAAGCTATCGATGATTTGTATTTGTCGCTTGCGTAGCTGTTTTTTCAACGCTTGAATTTCTGTACCAAACTGGCTAAAGTCATTCTTGATATGTAGTATGTTTTCGCTACAGATATAAAACTTCTCTACCTTATGTTGGCGTATCCAAAAGACTATGGCTAGGCTAACTGTCATTTGCAGACTCTCATTGTGAAAATTTGCCAGCACCACACTGTATGTAGATTCATCGCGTAAGTAAACGGTTTGTGTACCGGGTATATCTTCTTTTTTTTCGCTTTTATGACCACCACGGATATAGGAGTAGAATGTTCTCTCCTTGCCCTCTGCTCCAGCGGCTCGGTTGAAGATAATTTTTTGGTGTGGGACCAATAGAGTTGTAAGAGCATCCACTATTGTCGATTTCCCTGAACCTATATCTCCCGTTAAAAGTGAGTTGTCCCGATTTGTGTGGAGATTCCAAACTTTGTTGTGAAATGTTCCCCAATTGTACACTTCTAGGGCATCCAAACGAAAGCCTGGTTTTGCTTGGAAGTTTGTGGCGTTATAGAGTATTTGCATGTTCTTCCAGTTTTTGTTTGATCTCTGCTAACTTGTCAGCAGTGATTTTTGCTTTCAATATACGACGTACTTCGTAGCTAGTTGGTGTTTGCGAAACTCGCCTGATGTAGCCGTATTCTACCAAACGATTGAGGTAGGAGTCTATGCGATCGATAATTTTCATTTGTTGTGGGTTTTCTCCAAAGAATACTTCCATCATAGCCTTGATTTCCTTCTTATGCAAGACCAAACGAGAACTTTCCCCTTTTTCATCTAGATCTAATAACTTTTCTCGCAGCAAAACCATAAGTAGAGTGACAGGATAACTCAAAAGGCGGTTTTCGATTAGGTTGGGGATACCTTCTTGCTTATTTTGTTCTAAGAATACATACCCCTCTGGTAGGTTTGCTAGCACCTGCAAGTGGATACGCTGGAAGTATTTGGTAATGTCTTGTTGGTATTGTAAAAAGAGTTCCCATGTTTCTTTTTCATCATCGTAGAGGATTCCTTGCAGCAATTTCAGAATTACAGCAGCATAGGGTAGGGTTTCTTGTTTCATCGTACAAATATTACCTCAGGTAGTTGCAATTGGTATTCTTTACCTGTGTGTTGGTTGTGGATAGTGACTATCTCTTGCTTTTCACTAGAGATTTGGGCTTTGCTATTTTTGCTTGCTGCATTCAAATAAGTGATGACCTCAACGATACCTTTTTCTACCGGATACTTGGCTAAGATATCTTTCAAACTGATCTGTTGTTGTTGCTGTAAGGATGCATGGATCTTTTGTTCGATTTCTTGCGGGTCTACATAGAATTGTGTGAAAAGTGAGAATGCATCTACTTTCGATATATCGCCTTCTACAATTTCTTCATTGGCAACTGTATGTTTCTCGGTGGGGTCCCAAAGGGGACGGTTGTGGTGTAAGGAAAGTTTTGGTCTTTCGCTGAGTCCAATAAAGTCTTTGTTAGGAGTTTGCTTTTTACAACGCAATGCAAGTTGCTTAATCTCTTGCAATAGAGTTTTGATACGTTTGTTGTCTACACTTTCCTTATTGTCCAAGAACTTGCGCAATTGTTCAAAAAGGATGTGGTTGCTATGGTTTACCTTTTCTCCTGCTTCAATCAGATACACTTTCAATTTGAGGAGAAAGTTATCTTGGCTAATCTCTTTGACTTCTGGTAGATTGTGTACAGTTCGTAATAATGTATCGAATTCCTCTTGCTTATTTTGCGACATCATCCACTCCCAAAAAGAGCGAAAACTCTTTCCTTGGTTGGATTGCCATAACTTTTCTTGCACAGCAAATACTTTATCTAAGACTTTTCCCTTACTCGTATTCGTACGAATTTGCTCCTCACGGATCGAATGGTTTAATTCACGGAAGTTGTACTCTATTTGGCGAAAATCTGCAAGTAGGGCTTTGGCATTTGCATAGAGTTCGTAGTAGTTTTCTTTGACCTGCCTGGGGTCTTTCGGTGTTTGTTGTCCGTTGCGTAGTTGCTTGATCTGTTCTTCTAAGTCTTGTTTTTCTTGCTCTAAACGGGTAACCTTTTCTTCTATACTCTCTTCTGCATAGTATACGATTTTACGCAAGAGGGCAAAGATTTGTAAAAGACGCGACTCTGTTCCTACAAACTCTTTAGGGCTTGCCAGTTCTTCCAACCATACCAATGCCTTTTCTGTATCAGGCGTTAGTTCAAATTCAGGTTCATCACTATCATTGGGATAGTATTTACGCAATAGACCGTCTTGGCTCCAGTTGTCTATGTAGTAACTGGGTTTGCCTGTATAACGGCTGTTGCTATCTTGCTGCTTACTCGCCTGCAAGTGGTTTTGTAACTTCTCTAATAGTTCTTCTTGGGGTATGCTCTGTCTGTTGGTATGTTTGAAAACCTCTATGAAAAAACTGGCAATCAATGGAAAATGATCCATACGAAATAACTTGATCGCCGAACTAGTTTCTTTTAGGTGCAAGAGATGCTGGTAGTCCATATATTCTATTACTCACTTTTAGAAAGTACGATAAAAGAAATATCATCTGTCATATCGTTGCCACGGCGAAAATCTTGTAATTCTTGTTCTAGGTAAACAGGTAGTTCATTGATTGCTACTTCCAAATGTTTGACTAGGAAGTCTTTTAACCGTTCCTCTCCATAAATAATATCGGAAGGGCCAAATGTTTCTGTAACACCATCTGAATACAGAATCAGTTTGTCATCTGAATTCAACTTAATGCTACGTAGTTCGTATTGGCAAGGAAGAACCCCTAATAAGCGGTGAGTATAGTCTTCTTTAAAAATCCCTCCGTGCGAGTTTTGGATGAGTATAGGAAGATGCCCTGCATTGATGAATTCAAAGGTTCTACTTTCGTCGTCATAGATTCCACCGATGAGAGACATAAACTCATTCCCCTGGTACCTTTCCAGTAAGAACTCATTTAAGTGCCAGAAGATCTTTGTCAGATCCATTCCTGAATTAACCAAATTGCGTGCAAGCGCCTTAATCGCACTCACCAAATAACCGCTACCCAAACCATGCCCACTCACATCCCCTAAGAAAATCATCAGTTGTTGGTCGTTGACATGGATAAAATCAATGTAGTCTCCTGAAATTCCGACAGCGGGAATAGACAAATACCCTAAGTTGAGATTTTGCTGCTTTTCTACGTGGGAAGGGTTTATGGTTCGGTCTAAGATTTGGATGGTATTTAGATCACGAACCAAGCGTTTCTTCTCTACTTCACTGATGAGAAGTTGGTAGTTTTGCAAGAGAAGGTCGGCTAAGCGCGTGCATTCTTTAATAAAGCGTAGTTCTCCTAAGGAAAAGTTGGTTTTGTTTATTTTTTCTCCAACCAGAAATACTGCAGAAACTTTGCGTTTGTCTGGAGTTCCAAACATGGGAAACGCGAGTTGGATTTCTAAATTGTGCAAAAATTTGAATATGGATTCGCGGATGCCAACCCCGTAAGCAAAATAAGAGGTGATAATTGCCTCTCTAGAAGCAGCAAAGTATTTCCAGATTTCTGAATTCCCTGGTATCTTGAGCATGTTGATAGACTTTAGATCTAGAGAGGGGTATTCTGTATCTGGGATTAAAATGGTAATATGAGATATAGAGAGAGCTTCTCTGATTTTTTTTGTCAGAGAACTCATGGTGGCCTTCATGGAAATGGGTGATGCGATAGAGCTTGCCATTTCTTCTAGGGCTTGGTTTAGTTTTAAGTTGCGTCCAAATGTCCAGTAGTCCAGTATAGAAGCAATTTTGAACTTAAGCGCAGTAAGAGTGGAGAGAGTAAAGGTTAAAAAGAGGAAATTGATGAAATACTTGTTCTTATTGTAGACCTCTGGGCTGATATAATAGAGAAAACCTACTACAAGTGAGTAGAGTAGTACAACGACAACAGTCAGATAGAGAATCAATATAGAAGAGTTGAAATACAACTGCTCAGGGATAAAGGAGTAGCGATACGTGCCAAAGATAAATAGAAACGGAAAGAAAAAAAAGCCAGCAATGATCAAGAGACGTAGACTAGGGATTTGTTGGAAGAGTTGCAATTGGAAAATGATATAGGGAATCAGAGTGATAAGCAGAAAACCAAGGATGAGACTCCACTTTTTCAATCGTACCTGTTGGTTGGGGCGGTAGCGAAATAAATCAACTAGTATGCTAAAGACGCAAGCTAACGAAGCAACAAGTACTAGATTGATGCCGATGCTACTGAGCTTTATGAAAACTTGTGGATCCGTTTTTTCTGTATTGCCAATAAAGGCGAAGATCGCCGTAAAAAAGACTTCTGGTACCAGCCAACGAGAAGAAATGTCCTGTCCCTTGAATCGCAGAGCCATATGGATCAAAAGAAAGAATGTCAGGTAGAGGCAGAAGTAGAAGGTAAAGTGCATGCCATTGAAGGCTAGTAGGATAAAATCACTAAAAATAAATATGGCAAAGGTAAGAAAGAAAAGCGAGAGGAAGGCATCTCCATCGCGAAAGAGAAACCAAGTAGCTATGACGATGTACAACAGAGAAATAACTAGATGCGGCAGAAAGTCAAAAATTGCCTCCCATTTAGAGTCTAATTCAAAGGTATTTTCTGCTTTTTGTTTTTGGGGAAAGCGTATCGGTGGTAGTTTTGTACCATCGTTGATGTTGCGACCGATTACATGTGAGTTGTCCCAGCTTGTATTGGCAATATAACCGTTGGGGTAGTAGTACAAGAAACGTCTGGATTGGTTAGACTCCATTCCAATGATGGTAAAATAGATGAGTAGCACAAAGAAAATCATGCCGGTGAAGATGACTATATAATTTCTCATGGATGATTGGTTTGGATGAAGCTAGCTTATCCCTAATGCTAGTTTTCGGCAAAAAAAAAGCGAGTAAAGAAATAATTATTTCAGAAAAAAGTTATTTTTTATTAGGAATTGCGGTTTTACGTTTTATATACAGGATACGGCTGTTCTTATAATAGATATGTAGGATATCGTCGTTGATTTCTCGTTGGTTGCGCCAGCCAATTGAGAGTAGGTTTAGCTCTGGTTCTTTATCGCTGACTATTTTGAAGTTCAGACCAACTTGCATGAAGGTGATCTCTTGTGAGTCTTTGTGGAAACGACCGATTAACATTTCGTAGCCCTCTGTCCACGTCAAAGATTTGATAGTCTCATCGACTATTTTCTTGATGGAATTGATACTATGCTTTTTTTTCTGCAAACTTTGTGAATACAGAGAACCTAGTAGGTAAGAGGCTACTAAACCAGAGCCAATGCGATTTGCACCTAAGGTAAGTAAAATAAAGTGCTGGTATTCCCCTCCTGGCAGAAATTCAATTAAAATATTTGGGCTGTCTTCAATGGTGAGAAAGTCGAAGTTTTCCAGCTTTGGCATTTTTTTGGTGAATATTAGGTCTTCGATTTTACTGGCTACTTTGAATTCACGTTTGTACTTAGCATGTTCGGCGATTTGTGAGGATAGGATATGGTTGTATACGGCTAGAGCAGACTTACTGGATAGAACCATTAGGTTGCGGTTGTCTTGGTTTACTGGAATGTTGGTCACAGCCAAGAAGCCAAACAAACGATCGCGGAATAGAAATGGTAGGATGTAATTGGCTTTTAAAGAAATGAAATAATCATTGATTTCTGGGTATTTCAAACATTCGTCGACGGATACACCCTGTTTGTGAGTTTTGAGAAAGTTGATGAGTGTGTCATTGATCTGGTAGTTCTTTTTCTTAACCTTTTTTTGCCTGCCACCGCGTGAATAGGTATAGATATTAAAGCCGTTGTGCTTGTTTAATACTGCTATACGTCCTGAGTTGCTACCAGAGATTTTCACCATATCTGGGAATACATTGCTAATAAGAGCATCGAATTCAAAGCGTTTCTGGGCACTTTTCACGGTTAGTGGGTCGTCAAAGAGATACTCGGAGAGGAACATTTTTTTCAGTCGTATTTCTAGGATTTCTTGTAGCGGTAAGATAGCGACTACAGATATGACGATAGAAGATACCATACTAATTTCTAAACTGTATGTTTTGCTAGCGGGGAGAACTTTGCGAAATAAGGTGTAGATAGCAAGCCCAAGTAAAATAGAAAACAGCCTAGTAAAAAAAGTGATTGTATAGGACTTCATCCGAAACTCGGATGGTAGTTTCCCTGTTATGTATTCTAGCAGCCGTTCTTTCATCTAAGTCGTATAATAAGCGTTTTCTTTGATGTACCCTTCACTGAGGTTGCAACCCCAAAAGCGTTTGCTAACTTGACCACTCCCCAGAGAGACTTTAATTTTAATTTCTGAGTTTTCTTGTAAGTATTGTGATAGAGTTTGCAATACCTGTGCATCCGCATCTTTGACGTCTGTACCACCTATTTGGATCGCTAGATTCTCGTAAGGAATCTTCTCTGTAAATACTTTACCAATTGCCATTACAAAACGTCCCCAATTTGGGTCACCACCATGGATAGCAGTTTTGATTAGGGGTGAGTTGAGGATGGACTTGCCAATGCGGCTTGCCTGTACTTCATCTCTTGCTTCTACAATGTCTAACTCGATGACCTTCGTAACTCCCTCACCATCTTCGACAATTTTCTTAGCCAACTCAATACAAACTTCTAATAAAGCCGACTGAAAGTTTGAAATTGCTACTTTACCTGCATACCCAGAAGACATTACGACCACAGTATCACTCGTGGAAGTGTCGGAATCGATAGTAATGCAATTAAAGCTTTGGTCTACGGCTTTTCGTAGTTCTACTTGCAAATCAATCCCTGTTGTATCTGCATCGGTAAAGATATAGGAAAGCATGGTGGCCATATTCGGCTCAATCATACCTGCACCTTTGGCAATCCCGTAGACAGTAGCTTCTTGACCCGCTAGAGTTGCAATTTTACGTACGGAAATCTTTGTGCGAGAATCTGTTGTGAGAATTGCTTGTGCGAAGCTTTCTAAATTTCCTGGTTGTAGGCCTGCTTTGACCTTGCGACAGGTGGCAAGAATTTTATCAATGGGCAAAGGTACTCCAATAACACCTGTGGAAGATGGCAGAACGTCTTCTGTTTTGATTCCTATAGAGTCTGCGATGTACTGGCACATATTGCGGGCATTTCGTATACCTTCAAAGCCAGTTGCGACATTGGCATTTTTGGAGTTTACTACAATCGCTTGCAATAAGCCGTCTTGTATGTGTTCTTTGCCTACAACCACTGGAGCTCCCGGATAGTTGTTCTTAGTAAACACGGCCGCTGCTGGGCAGACCTTGTCAGCAGCTACAACGCCAAAATCTAGGGTATCATCTTTGATTCCTACGTTGCAGGCGTAAGCAGAAAACCCCTGTGGGTATTGTTGCGAAGTTTCCATAATCTGAGGGATATACTTTTATTTTACGAGGAAGGCTTCAAGAAAGTTTTTTCATAATAGTTGCAGAAATACTATACTGTGTACTTACGCAACCAAGACCACTTCTGCCGTTTTTGTAAGTAGATAGGAGTTTTTTCGTGAGAATAGGCCTCTTGTTCTGCCCGTATACGATAATAGGCAAATGTAAATAAATCTTGCCCTTGGCGTTTTTCTTTGTGGGAGTATTTCACTATCGCGTGTAGCCAATCCCAGAGGTATACTAGGTAAAAGCCAAAAACCAACAGTTCACCTGCCTGTAAGATGTGGATACTCTCGTGTTGTTTACTCACCTGATCCAGTCTACTGCGGCAAAAAACAAAAGGCCAAAGTGTAATAGCGTAGATTTGGAATCGTTCTTTGCCTAGAGCTAGAGCCAGCCAATTTCCTGGAAACAGGTACGAGCAAACGATTGGGACTTTGCTATTCTCCACAAAAATTGCTTGCATGTAGCTTTCCGTTGCTTTGCTTTAAGACTTTGGTTCTCCATGAAATCCAGGGTATTCTGGAGCGAGTGGAGTATTGCCTAAAATTGTATCTGCTGCCTTTTCTGCAATCATCAGTACTGGAGCGTAGATATTGCCATTGGTGATGGAAGGCATAACAGAGGCGTCCACTACGTGCAGATTTTCTACACCGTGTACTGCTAGGTCTTTATTGACAACTGCATCTTTCCCGTATCCCATTTTACAAGTACAGCTAGGGTGGTAGGCACTTTCTCCTTCTTTGGCAACAAAATCAAGGATCTCTTCGTCAGACTGTGCAGAGCTTCCCGGTGCTAGTTCCTTACCACGCAATTCGTCGAGAGCTGGCTGTTCAATGAGTTTACGCGAAACACGAATGGCTTCTACCCACTCTTTTCTTTCCTGTGGCGTTGAAAGGTAGTTGAACAGAATTTTGGGATATTGCGATGGATCTTTGGAGTGGATGCGCACATGGCCTTTGACATCGCTATTCATGGGACCGACGTGTAGTTGGAAACCGTGCCCTTCGTTAGGTGCTGTACCATCATAGCGTATGGCTAGTGGTAAGAAATGGAATTGTAGGTTGGGGTAGCGAACTGTATCGTTTCCTCTAATGAAACCACCAGCTTCAAAATGGTTGCTGGCTCCTACACCAGACCTACCAAACAGCCATTGTGCTCCAATCCAAGGTTGCTTGTATACTTTTAAAGAGGGATACAAACTCACTGGTTTTTTACAAGCCCATTGTACGTACAATTCTAAATGATCCTGTAAGTTCTCTCCCACTCCCGCTAGACCTTCTACCACAGGAATATCTAATTGTTGTAGATGTTCTGCATTTCCAACACCCGAAAGTTGTAAGAGTTGTGGAGAGTTGATGGCTCCCCCACAGAGAATTACTTTTTTACCAAATGCCCTGTAAGTTTGCTTACCACGCCTGTACTCAATGCCTTCAGCAGTTTTGCGTAAAAACAGTACGCGTGTTGCTTGTGCTTTTGTTTCAATGACTAGATTTTTGCGTTTCTTGATAGGATGTAGCCAGGCTCTCGCGGCATTCCACCGACGACCACGGTAGATTGTAGCGTCAAATTTCCCAAAACCTTCTTGTTGGTAGCCATTGACATCATCGGTAAGAGGGTAGCCTGCTTGTTGTACAGCAGCAAAGAAGGCATCAAATAAAGGGTTATCACACTCAGGTGTTGTGAGAAATAGGTTACCCTTGTTACCGCGCCAGTTGTCACCACCGATCAATCTTTTTTCCATTTTCTTAAAATAGGGTAGGTTGTGTGCATAGTCCCAACTTTCTAAACCTTCATTTTCTTCCTTCCAGCGTTCAAAGTCGATGGGGTTTCCACGGATGAAGATCATGCCATTGATACAGCTGGAACCACCCAAAACTTTTCCGCGTGGTTGGTAAATTCTCCTTTGGTGCATATGTGGTTCTGGTTCTGATTCGTACCACCAATTGTATGTTTTACTCGCTAAGGGATAGGTAAGAGCGGCTGGCATATGGAGGCGAAAATCTAAGCGGTGGTCCCATCCTCCAGCTTCTAAAACCAATACCTTATGAGATGGGTTTTCACTCAAACGATTCGCTAACACACAGCCAGCGGAACCTCCTCCAACGATAATGAAATCATAGTAGTACTTTTGCATAGAGAAAGAAAATAATATAAGTCTAATAGTAAAAGGACTTTTTACTAACGTGTAAAAAAGCGCTTGGTATGCCGCATGCTAGCCACTTGTTGTATGCAAATTTACCGGTTTGTGGAAGAGTTTTGCTAGAGAGATAATGTCTAAAGGTTCACGGATGAAAAAAGGTTCTGCATAGTTACGGTTGATGCTAAGTCCGTAAAAACTATTCAATAGTAAGATTTCTTCCAAAAATTTGCCCGCGTCTTTTTGTAAGAATTGTGATTCATAAGCGCTAAGGGTTGCCTGTTTTGTATCGATATGGCTACTTATATCAACACAAAAAGAAGGTTTTAAATTGATCTTGATATGTGAGGGAAAATAGTATAAAATTTGTGAGGGGTAATATGGTTTGCCTTCAATATCAGATTTTGCTAGTTTTGCGTAGAAACGAGCTGCTTCGGTAATCTTGCAGGTAGCGGAATGATCGGGATGCGAGTCAAATTCATAGTGTGTGAAAATGTACTGGCAGCGAATCTCACGAAATACTGCGGCGAGTCTTTTTTTATTGGCTATCGTGTCTTCGATATGTCTTTTCGCTATACCAAGTTGTATACGTTCCACTCCTAAAGTAGAGGCTGCTTTTTTACTTTCGGCCTTACGAATGCCTGGCGAGCTAGAAGTGCTCGGTTCCCCATCGGATAGATCTATAAGCACCACCTCGTGGCCTACTTCTAACATCTGTTTTACAGTACCGCCCATGGACAGTTCTACATCATTGGGGTGTGCCCCGATACAAGCAATTCGCATGGTTTTTCTATCTCTATGCGAGTCCTAAAAAAGAAAAGATCTTGTTTTTATGTGTTTCTGCATCTTCTTTCCCCATTTCGTAAGCGAGTCTTGCTCCCGTAGCATTGGTATAGTCAAACTTTTCAATGGGTAACTTTCTTTTCGGTTTTATGAAATATGTTTCTTGCAAAACGCTGGGGTCTTTGCCTATTAGAGTTGTATTGTCGTAGTAGACTGCTAACTTCTTACGGCCAGGGGTGAATTTTTCCAGTAAAAGATTATTGGTAAGGCTGCCATCCAGATAATATTCATTATTGATGTTTTGGAAGCTTAGGATAGGTGGGACGGAAGAGGAGTTCATAATAATTTGTTCGGTGACTTCGGGGTATTTGAAATCTTCGTTGGTGAAAACAATCTCCTTTAATTTCCATTTTTTAACAATTTTATCCACACGGTTGCATGGTTTTCCCTGTTCTTTGTCCAGTTCATCTAAAATGAACGCTCGCATTGTGGGAGGAATCAATTGGAGTTTGTTCCAATAGTTCTTCCAAATATTTTTACGGGGGAAGGCTTTGACAGTAGCAATAAAGATTCTGACACCACTGCGGCCGATTTTCTCGAAATCAATGCCATAGCGTATTGTGCGTCGGTACATAGACTCATGTGGCCAAGGTCTCTTTCCAGTTATAAGATTCCAAAGTTTGAAGTTTGAGTTATTCCGCTTGAGAAGTTCTTCAAAGTATTCGATGCTCAATTCTTCTGCTTCCGAGAGGATCATAAGTGCCATTGCTGAGCCTGCACTGACTCCAGAAATTTCTTTTATCTTTAAGCCCCAACTGCGAATACGATACCCGACACCAAGTGCATAGAGAGCTTTGCAACCACCACCAGCTAGAGCAAAAGAGATCTCATTGGGTGGAAATAGGGTCTGTATTTTATCTGTAATCCGACTAAAAAATACCATAGGAGCCACTTGTGAGGATAGTATGAAAAGCTAGTTCTTTGTGGCAATCGATTCTAAATCATTCCTAAAAAATTATCTAAAATCATTAAGTTTTTTTACCACGAATTAGATAAGTTCGTTTTTCTTTCGTAATAACAATAGACAACTTTAACTTATAAAAATATAGTGTAGTCATGGAAAAGGAAACTAAGACAAAAGAACAAATTTTTCAAGCAGCTTCCAAGCTCTTTTATGAAAATGGTTATGCTGGGACAGAACCAACAGAAGTCTTAAAGAACTCTGCTTTGCCTGAAAAAACCTTTTCTCATTACTTTCCCACCAAGTCAGATCTAGGCATTTTCTATATTACCGAAATTCAAGCAGAAGTTCTCGATGTGATCCAAAAAACCTTAGACAAACATCCGCACTTTGATCAATTCATACTGGTGTGGATCAAGCTTATCCAGCGTACCATCTCAAATGATTACTTCTTGGGTTGTCCTCTAGGAAATATCTATTCACAGACCTATAGCGATCCAATGTTTAAGAAGCATATTTATAAGACCTTCCAAAGCTTTAAGTTTATCTTTATCGATTATTTTTCCAAAAATTACCAACTCCCTCTACTGGAAGCTAGAGAGTTAAGTGAAGAAGTCATAGCTTTGTATGAGGGATCCATGAAGATGTTTGCAATCGATAACAACAAAAAATACTTTGATCATTTGCGTGATCATTTGCTTTATATTCATAAGCGCAGTATTGGCAAAAGAAGCATCACGTAAAAATGGTTTTGTCTATTTTTTACCACATTTCATTTCATCACCAATAAAATCAATCCTATGAAACGAGTCGCAGGACGAGCGCCAGGTCTTTGGCGGCTTGGTCGTAGCGCTCG
>JBCCIA010000070.1:0-17813 GCA_039028475.1 Spirochaetota bacterium
TATACACAGCCAACTAACAATGAAAAAAAGCTTAAAGTCTAAGTTTCCTTTATATTCTCTTAGATATTCGGCGCCGGCCAGTTCACAAAGAGTGGTATAATATCAATCAAGTGAAAATATTGATCTTTGACAATACTTGATTAGAGCATTAACTAACGCTTTTTGATAAAGTTGTCGGAAAGTAGAGGGACCGTTACTTTCGCAGCCCAATTTTTCCAGAGCTTGACAGCTGCCTGACGGTCATTTTTGTTGTGACTGGCATCATAACCGAATTTCCCGGCTCCACCAGTTCCTTTTTTGAGGACAATATGTGCATAGCCACGAACTCCGCCATCCGGATCATCCAAAAGTTTAACAAGTGTCTGGATAATCTTCCTGTCGTCATACATGTTTCCCGGTACCATAAATTCATAAGATCTTGAAATAGCAGTAATAAGCTGAAACCGGATAAACTGACTAAGAGATGTATCTAGGACTGTATCAAGAATTATTTTCTGGGCATCAAGTTGACGCCATTTTGCATAAGTTCCAAGAACATGACAGGCATTAAATCTGACATCCTTTTCTACTTTTTTATCTTTAATTAACATACCAAGTTTTGCATTAAAAGCAGGGCCATAGCTTGTTGTATAGCCACTTGTTACGGCAGTGACTTGAATATCTAACGATTTAGAACTAAATGCTTTAATGAGTGCTTTACCAGCTTGGTGGCCACCGATTCGAGCCGCTTCTTTAATGAGTGGAATAGCCCTGGTACTCCCCATAGTACTGATGCTTTTTTCAATTGTTGCAAGTGTTTTTTTATCTGATTCATTCAGAGGAAGTATTTTATTGCGAGTTGCATTGATCCAGGCAAAAACATCATCGTTAACAGTTAAGTTAACAGGACTACCCTGAAATACTCCAGCGTGATTCACTCCATCCAGTTCGCGGTAAATATACCTTACTCCTTTTTTTCCTAATTCTCTCGTAAAGCAACGTGTCAGATTAACATCGATAACGTAGTCTTGATCACCGTGTACATGGTAAAACTCGGGTAAGAAGTCAGCCAATTTAGCTTCCCTGTTTCTGCTTTTAGGCAGGTATTGGTTCAATGAGATTTTACTGAAGTCCACAGTGTAATCGAATCTTTTTCCGCTCCACTTTCCATTGATTTTCCCATTCTCATATTTAAGTTTTACCCAGTCTTGGTTTGGGTAACCTCCAAGCGACTTTCTTGTCCAGTCTGGACTATGAACCCCAGCGTAAGCAGTCACGGTGGCAAAATCTTTTAGATGACGCCAAATAAAACGAGTCGCCATGAACCCACCTCTTGACCAACCTATAATATGAACTCGCCGCGGGTCGATTGGGTAGGTTTTCATAGCCCACTGAAAGGTTTGATATGAAGGGCCGTGATCGACTGGCTCCCAATCTCCAACGTGTTCTTTATATCCCTTTGGACGTCCCGATTTGAGACCAATGATCACATAATCATCCAGAACTTTCTGTCGTTTTAGAAAGGCTTTTGACGGCCAGTTAACCATAGAGTTCTCGTTACCGCCATGTGGATGAAAGGCTAAAATTAAACCAAGTTTCTTCTCTTTGGGTAAACTCTCCGGTACAAGAGCTTTGAACTTCATAGTGTCAGCATTAGCAAACTTAAGTGTATCTCTGAAGGTTCCGGTTCGTGGAGCTTCCTGGCCATAAGACGTACCAATAAAACCGACCATAAGAAACATTTTTAACAAGTTGAAATGAAAACCGTCTAAAGTCATGAAAAACTCCCTAAACGTAAAAATGATTTCTTAATAATCATATATTTTGTTTGTAAGCCAAATGTATACATCTTAGGCTTTCTTTTATAAGCATTTACTTCCCCAATCTTATCTATCAGCCTCTCTCTATATCACTGCTTTTCTTATTCATATACTCAGCCTTAAACAATGAAAAAAGCTTAAAGGCATCTAAATTTTTCAAAATTTTTGTGTATGAATATAAGGCTGCTACTTCAGAATAAAGCTACAAATGAATTAGCATCTACAGGTGTATACCCATAGGGATTAAAAGTTCCATCTCTACGCAAGCGAGCTGTATAGGTTTTGCCAATCTGTAACTTTTGCTGTTTAATTTTTGTGATTTGGATTGTTTTCCCCTGGCTAAGTGGATAACTAGAATCATTCTCTTGAGGAGGGCTTTTTATGACAATAGCTGTAGCAACATTTTTGTTGGTATCAATAGAGGAAACCCTAACTCCAAGTAGCACAGTAGAAGTGGAAGCCTTCTTTTCGGGTGAGGTACAAGCAAAAGGTATACAAACCAGCCACAGTAAAACTATTCGCATCTTACTTGCCAATTTTATACACCAAAGAACTCGTGAGTTAAGTTACATAGTTACCGAGCTACATCGTTTATCAAACGCCCGAGCATAGCATCGTGCGTTTGTAGAGCTTTTGAGTTAGCTTCGTAGGAGCGATTCACTTCAATCATATTCACCATTTCAGTCACCACATTTACATTAGAGGCTTCTAAATACCCTTGCATGACTTGTGGTTGTTCTTTTTCACTCATCGGACGAGGTTCGCCAGACTCAGGTGTATCGGTGTAGAAAGAGTCGCCTTCTTTGTCCAAATGACGCGGGTATTCTACGGTTCGGATTTTGATGGTATCAAGGAGAATTGCGTTTTTGTAACGGTTGTGTTCGGTACTACTCATACCCTCTACTGGGTCATTGCCAAGATCGGCGTTGATATAGACTTCGCCGTTTTCACGAACGAGGAAATTGCCACGAGCCACTTTGATGGGGTTGCCACTTTCTCCCATAAGAGGGAAACCTTGTGGAGTGACAATATAACCTCTTGTATCGAGAACAAAAGCACCACTACGGCTCATGCGCTCGCCACGGTTGGTCATCACCATGAAAAAAGCCGGACGTTCGCTGCCTGGTTTGTCTTGCAGCATGATGTCAAAAGGGTTATTGGTGGTCTTGACCGCTCCTTGTTCAAAACGGGTGTAGACTTCGTTGACTTCGGAACCAAGGCCGAGTTTGCCAACTACAGGAGAGGTATCAAAGGAACCCATAGGAGTTTTGCCAACGCCATCCTCATCGTAACGATGGATAAGCATCTCAGGAAAGGCTTTAAAAATGGTTGTGTCGCGTTTGAAAGCGGTTTTGTCTGAATTGGCAAGGTTGTTGGCGATAACATCCATCTTGGTTTGTTGGTTTGTCATGCCATTGGCACCGGTATAGATTCCTCTTAACATATATCCCTCTGCTATAGTATATCGATAAGCTAGGAAAATTATTGAGAAAAATTCTCCTAAGCGGGGAAAAACTATGTCATAGAAAAAATCTCCTAAAGAAATAGATTTTTTTGTATACAAGACAAAACCGTTCCAATATTCTTACGGCCAGAAGGTAACCTATGACAAATGAACACATAGAAGGCCGGCTCTTTGTGATTACAGGAGCTGCTGGTGGTATTGGAAAGGAGCTGGTCCGCCTGTTATTGAAGGCCAAAGCTCATGTTTTAGCAACAGATCTCAACGACATTGCCTTAAAATCCCTAGAGGATAGCTTTGATAGGCATAACGACCGTTTACTCACCCAACAACTAGATGTCACAAGTGAATCTTCTTGGAAGGAAACTTTAGAAACAACGACTTCTTATGGCAAGGCCAAACTTTATGGACTCATCAACTCAGCTGGCTACCTCAAACCTGGCTATTTGACAGAAGTTTCTGCAAAAGATATAGATTTGCATTTTGATGTCAATGCCAAGGGAGTCATAACAGGTTCCAGCATCATAGGCCGCTATTTCAAAGGGCAAGGGCAAGGGCATATCATCAATATCGCTTCTTTAGCTGGAGTAACAGCTATACCTGGCATTGCCCTATACTCAGCATCAAAGTTTGCTGTGCGTGGTTTTTCTCTGGCCTTTGCAGAAGAGCTGCGTGGTTCGGGTGTGTGTGTATCTGTAGTCTGTCCCGACGCTGTAAAAACGGGTATGCTTGATTTGCAGGTAGACTATGAGGAAGCCGCGCTCACCTTTTCGGGTGGTGACCCCTTATCTGCTGATGAAGTAGCCCGAGAAATTGTCCAGCTAATTGGCAAAGACAGGGTGGAAATTCTACTCCCAGAGTGGCGGGGTGCTTTGGCAAAATTCAACAGCCTAATCCCCGACCTCAGCCAACACCTAATCTCTCATTTTCAAAAAATGGGTTTGGAATCACAGAAAAAATTCAAAGAGAATAGGTAAGTTGTTCAAGCAAAGCACTGGTACATACAATTTCTTGCGATTATTGAGTATACTCGCTTTATTCACCTGCAACCAGTGCAGTTTTTTTCGCAGAAATACAATAGGCAAAGTCCTAAAAAAATACCAAGAACCAGTCAGCAAAAAACTCTCTCCCCTATTCAAAAAAAAAGGTTTGCCTTTTCCTACAAAATCCTTAGAAATACTGGTGTTTAAAAAAGAGGCCAAGGTGGAACTCTGGACGCAAAAACAGGATCAGTTGCAGTACATAAAGTCCTACGCCATGACAACAAATAGTGGTGTCAGCGGCCCAAAACTGCGAGAAGGAGACCGGCAAATCCCAGAGGGCTTTTACTCGGTAGTCGGCCTCAACCCCAATAGTCGCTTCCACCTATCCATGAAGATCGACTATCCAAACCGCTTTGACCTGGAAATGGCAAAAAAAGAAGGGAGAGAAAACCCGGGGACTAATATTTTTATCCATGGAAAAGCAGCATCGATTGGTTGTGTGGCTATTGGTGATAGGAATATAGAGGAGTTGTTTGTGCTTACGGCTTTGACAGGTAAAGATAATGTAAAAGTAAAGATTTATCCAAATGACATCCGTGGCGGTGGTACATTTACCAAGTGTAAGGTTTGCCCAGATTGGCTCCCTACTCTCTATGAAAAGTTAGTAGAGGATCAACTAAGGTACAAATAAACGATGTATACCAAAGAACACCATATCATCCAAGAAGCCTTAGATAAGATTTTGCTCCGACACGGCTCCTTAGAGAAATGGAATCAGATCCAATCCATCCACCTACAAATAAAGCAACTAGGCGGTATCATCCCCGTTATAAAAGGGCAGGGCAATACATTCCAAACCTTCCAGGATGTTCTCGTTTACCCACACCGCAAAAAAGTGATCTTCCAAAACTATCCCTATGAATCGGAGGAAATTGTCTATTCCTATGGGAGTATGCTACACCAAGTCAAAGGTGGCTCCATCACGGGAAAGATTGAAAACTATCGTTCCAAATTCAGAGGCTGGCAAAAAAATCATTTCTGGCAATCGCTAGACGCCGCCTACTTTTTTGGTTATGCAATTCTGCACTATGTAAGCCTACCCTTTTCTTTAGTAAAAAGTGAAATCACAGAATTGGCTATACGCGAAGGCGATCCTTGGAAGTATAAGTTTGAGGTTCTCTACCCAGATCTAGCCGAAACACACTCCAAGAAAGAAAGCTATTTCTTTGATGCAAGCGGCCTATTGGTAAGGCACGACTATACAGCAAGCATCATCAATGACTTCGCCACGGGGTCACATATCAGCAGTGAGTACAGCGAAGATACCTTAGTGCCCATTGCCAAAAGAAGAACCGTCATGGCAAGACTGGGCAGTTATGTTTTGCCCATCAAAGTCCTACAAGCAGAGTTACAAGTCATCAAAATTGATACTTTGGAACAGAGTTACTCGGAGGCTTAATCACTCTACGGGCTTTTTATCATTCGGTGGGTCGGGAATAAACTTTTTCGGAGCCTTTTTCTTAGGACTTTCTTTACCTGGCATTTTTTTCTTAGGAACTTTCTGCTGGATCTGTGCACCGAGAGAAAACAGGGAGAGAAAAAGTAAAACTGCAATGATTTGTTTCATAACATACCTCTTAAGAAATAAATTGGATAGAGCGTGCGATGGAACCAATGGTACGTGCATCATTGGCATCGGGCGTTTCATCAGCGTTGTAGGTACATAGAATGAGCTTATCTTCCTTAGCAAGCATATAAACCATCCAAAAGCGTTGTTCCTTGACAAACTCACAGGTTTGCACTTCGGTTCCATCGACCGTTTGGAATTTAGCAATTTGTTCGGGATTGAAATTCAACCTATGCATCTGCAAATAACGCTGCATTTCATCGCTCAGTTCGTAGCTACCCTCTTGGTTTTGGAATGCAGATATTTGCAGAGCTCCAGAACCTTCTAGGTCAAAAAATGCAGGTATATTTTCAATAATTTCCATCTCCCAGCTTGCAGGATATTGCATTTTATACCAATTCATGGGTGATTCGTATTCTTTGTAATACACGCTGTTCCTTCCTAATTTAGACGTTAGCAACAGTCTAAAATCGTAAATCATAACTTTATTTTTTCCCATAAAATCGCTTCTAAGCGAGAATTTCAAGCAATACTTAAGCAAACTTTTAGCTAAGGAAAATATACTTGCATTTTCCAGCTAAGAGAAACAACTTCCATTTTATTGTGCACAGACGGTTGTTCTTTTACAAAAGATAGCCCTAGCTGCAAACCAAAGGAGTATATTTTTTGAAATTAAATTGGAAATATTTTATCTTATTCAGTGTGGTTCTCATAGACTGTAGTTCCCAAAACATCGACCCTAAAAAGCTCAGTACGGACAAAGAAAAGATGAGTTATATTATAGGTAATAACATAGGTTCATCCTTTAGGCAACAGATAGGCAAAGAAAATCTTGACTTAGATATCTTAAAGATAGCCATAAAAGATGGTTTAAACGGTAAAAAGTCACCTTTTTCTCCGCAAGAAATGCAAGAAATTCAAAAAAATTTGCAAAAATCAATCCAAGAATCTAGGCAAAAAGTCCAAAAAGAAACGCAAGCAGCAAATCAAAAAATTGCCAGTGAAAATATTAAAAAAGGTGAAGCCTTTCTCGCGAAAAATAAAGAAAAAGAAGGAGTCATCACTACAGCTAGCGGTCTACAGTACAAAGTAATCAAAAAAGGTACTGGGGCAACTCCCACAAAAACTGATAAAGTCAAGGTACATTACAAAGGCACACTTATAAGTGGCGAAGTCTTTGATAGCTCTTATGGCAAAGGCCAACCTATCGTATTTCCAGTAACCAGAGTCATTCCAGGTTGGACCGAAGCTCTCCTGCTCATGCCAGTTGGTAGCAAGTACCAACTTTTCATACCCTCTAAACTAGCCTATGGAAACAATGGTTCTGGGCCAATCATAAAACCTGGGTCTACCCTAATCTTCGATGTTGAACTTTTAGAAATACCCAAGTAACTCGCCCAAGTAGCACATAAGACGTACCTCAGTGCGTCTTATTTATTTTACGATCTGCTTAACAAATTCTTCTATTTTTCACTTGAAAGAATTCAGGGAAACAGGAATCTTTTCCTGAATGGCAGGTAAAATAACACATTTAGAAGTTCTGTTCCAAGTCATTCGGCACTTGGAACATGGCTCTAGTGAACAAAAAACCATTGCCAAACTCTTAAAACAAGAGCCTTATTTTCGTTATGCAAACGTCGGAACAATCGCACCAGATATTTTCTACTACTACCACGTTCTTTCCTTACAAAAAGCGGACCGCGCGGAGATCTGGGGGGACTTGCACCATCATAAATGTGTAGCAGAACTTATACTAGCTTTTTTAGGTCTAATCCATAAAACAGAAGAGGGAGTCCACAGAGAGAAAATGCTAGCGTTTACCTTAGGTTACATCTGCCACTGTGTTGTAGATATCATTACCCACCCCTACATTTTCTTTATATCGGGCGACTACTATAGTAAAGATAGAGAGGTGCGGACCATGGCTCAGTACAACCATATGAAAGTGGAATTTGCTCTGGATGCCTATCTCTTGGACCACCGCTGGGGAATGAGCCCGAAAGACTATGATTTCCTCCAGTATATCAATATTTTACAACAAGGCAGCAACGGCGAAAAGATGGACACAACAATTTGGTATTTTTGGCAGCAAGCCCTCAAAGAAACATTCCCAGAAGAGTTTGCAAGCTCCTACATCGGTTCGGAAATGCGGATCATGCCAGGTGACATTATCAACGATTCTTATATTGGTTTTCTTAGGTTCAACGATATACTAGATTCGCGTAGCCGTCTTCTCCGCCAGGTGCTTAAGTTTGCCGACAAGATCAGCTTTAGCAAGTTCAAAACTTCTGTACTCATGCTACCACTAAAGGAAAACATTGACCCACGCATTATGAATGAAGACAACGGGGAGTGGCACTACCCCGCCGACCCTAAGCAGGTAAGCCACGATTCCTTTATCAATTTGGTCAACAAAGCGGCCGAATCTGCAAAAACAGTCATCTGTACAGCCTGGGAGTATTTGCAGCACAAAGTAAAGCGAGAAGATATCCTAACCTCCTACCAGGGGTACAACCTAGATACCGGCCTACGCTATAAGAATGTAGAAAAAATGAAAGAGTTCTCTCCCCTATGAAACAAATCGATTATAACAAAGTAAATTTCATCTACCGTATGTATAGATTCTTCGTAACACCCTTTGTAGGTGGCAGATTCGAATTGCTCAAACTACTTCTACTTGCTGGTTTCCTATCTGCCCTATGGATCTTTGTCTTTGCTGCGAAACCAGAAGACTTTGCCAAAGTACTCACAGCAAAATCATACCAACGTCCTTCGATAGTGTATGGAGTGAATCAGAAAGGCGAATACGAAAAGATTGCCGAATTTTATAAGTTTTCTCGGATCATCCTCTCTGTTGCAGAATTAAAAAAAGAAAAAGGACTGGCAGATACCAAAAACAGAGTCGTGCAGTGTTTTTTATCAACAGAGGACAACAATTTTTTCTCTCACTTTGGTGTAGACATCCGTGGTATCATCCGAGCTATGGCGGTAAACATTGTCGCAGGTAGGATCAAAGAAGGCGCTTCCACCATCACCCAACAAGTGTCACGGCTCAAGTTTCTAAGCAACGAACGCTCGTACATGCGGAAAGTTCGCGAAGCCTGGTATGCCCTACTTATGGAATGGCACTACCCTAAGGACACCATTCTGGAAATGTACCTCAATGAAATCCCCCTAGGACATGGAGCCTTAGGAGCGGGAGCAGCAGCCAAATTTTACTTTGACAAAACCATAGATGAACTCTCCTGGGGAGAAGCTGCCCTACTCTCCAGTTTGACAACGCGCCCTAGCCAGTTCAGTCCTATCGTCAACCCCAACCTCTCCAGCCGTAAGGTACGAGTAATTTTTATGAAACTCATCGAAACCGGTAGACTCAATGTCAAGCAGGCTGTCAGTGAGTACAAGGCCTTTATCCCCTTCTACCGCAAGCTAAATCGTTCTCCCAACGATTCTGCCTTTTCCATCCGCTTGAATCGCTTTCCCTATTTTACCGAGTATATCCGCAGGCAATTGGTAAAAGATAAAAAATTAGGGGACATTTATTCTAGTGGATACAATGTGTATACTAGCCTGCAAATCGAGCACCAAAAAGCGGCAGAAAAAGTCATGGCAAAAGGCTTGCAAAAGCAAACAAAAGTTTCGGGCAGAAGAAAGTTCACCAATACCAGTATCTTTGATAAGTCCTATGGTTCTTCGTACGATGTCATTTCACAGATCAGTGACCTACCAGAGTTCAAATTCAAAGTTTACCGAGCTGCCAAAACCTTTAAGCAAGCCTATGAAAAAGATTTACGTGACAAATTTACTCTGCTTAACTATTTGAGCGGTTCTGCCAAAGTAGCTCAGGCGTCAGAAAAAAATTACCTCAACCACGCCTCTGACAATACAGTCACCCAGGTGGAAGGTGCACTTATCAGTATGCGACCTGAAACAGGGCACATCACCGCTATGGTGGGGGGTTCCGGCTTCCGCTCCGACAACCAACAGCTTCGTCCCATACAGGCATACCGCCAACCAGGTTCTTCTTTCAAACCACTTGTCTATGCGGCGGCCATCGATTATTCGGCAAAACATCCTAAGTTTCCCGATAAGATTACTGCCTCCTCTCTCTTTTTAGATTCTCCTCTCAGCTATTTATCCGCCGATGGAGCGGAGTGGAACCCTTCTAACTATAGCGAGCAGTACGAAGGTTTTATGCGTTTGCGCTCCGCTCTGGCAAGTTCGCGCAATATGGTAGCTCTACGCGTCATGGACCAAATCAAACCCTGGCGGATCAAAGACACCCTACACGATATGCTTGGTTTGAAAGACCGTAAGAAAATCCCAGAGAACATCTCCATTGCCTTAGGTACATTTGAGGTGGCTCCCATTGATATAGCAAAAGCCTATGCCATGTTTGCCTCCAAAGGAAAAGAAGTGCATCCCATTTCTATCTTATATATAACCGATACAAAAGAGGAAATGCTTATTGACTACCGTATCGAACATGATAAAAAGGAAAGAAAACAAATCATCTCTGCTGAGGCCAGCTATATTATCACTTCGATGATGCGTAGTGTGGTTAACAACGGAACTGGTGGAGCGGTGCGTCGCTCTGGATTGTCCCACCCTGCCGCGGGAAAAACAGGCACCACCAATAACTTCCGAGATGCTTGGTTTGTAGGCTTTACACCAAGTCTAGTAACAGCAATTTGGTTAGGTTACGATTTAGGGACCTTATCCTTGGGACGAGGAATGGCCGGTGGAACGATATCGGCACCGCTCTGGGGAAAATACATGAAACTAGCGCTAAAAAATGAAAAGAGAAAAAAGTTTCCTGGCCCCAAAGGTTTACACATTGTCACCAAAAGAGTCTGCTCGCTCTCTGGTATGTCGGCAACATCCAAATGTCGCAAGACCTATGAGGAAGTCTTTATCAAAGGAACAACTCCCAAACCCTGTGATCACCACGGGAGTTTTCCTTCTTTTCCCACTAGTGATGACTTTTCCCCGCAAGGCTTAGAAGAAAGTCCTAGGAATGACTCTAAGAAACCAGAAGATGATTTTGAAAGGCAACCTGTCAAAGAACCCAAAAAGCCCAACAATTCACCAACCAAAAAACCAAATAACTTTTTCAAAGGCGATGAAACCATTGATTGATAGACAGGAAGCCTAGCAAATGGCAAAGACAAACAAGCAGCATCTGTCCCAAAAGCTTTGGCAAATAGCGAGTAACTATTTAGGCAAGGCAGAGACATTTATTCCTATAGAACAAGGAAAAAAAATCAAATTGGAACGAGTCTTTGCAAAGGAGCATACCAAATATGTTCTAGAATTGGGTTCAGGTTGGGGAGAGGTCGCGCTAAACTTAGCGAAAGAGAACCCGCAAACAGGTTTTGTTCTGATGGAGAAAAATAGGGGAAGGGTCAAATACACACTCCGGCAGATGGAAAAACGAAATATCAACAATATACGTTTTATCCCTATCAACTTCCATTGGTTTTTAGAGGAACTCTTCCAAGCACAAGCATTCGCGAAAATCATTCTCAATTTCCCAGACCCTTGGCCGAAAAAAAAACACCACAAGCACAGAACTCTCAACACTGCTTTTTTAGACTCGCTAGACTATTTACTGCAAGCAGAAGGAATCTTCCTCTTTGCCACCGACTACGCCGCTTATGGTAGACAGGCAATCCGTGTCTTTCGTCCAGACAAACGCTTTTATTTTCCAGAAAAAGAATATTCCTTCCAGAGGACTGGCTTCCCTATCTCTGCCTTTGAACAAGAAAAACGCGATTTAGGCAAGACTATTTACTATTTAGAACGAAGAAAGAAGGTATGAAATGATCGTAAGAAATTATTTTGACGACAACCCAGATTTACAATTTACCCTAAAACATTTTGTCAATTGGCAAGAAATCATTCCCTTAAGAGAAAACAATTTTGCAGATTTCCAGAAATACAGGCAAACACAAGACGATAGGTATGCCCTTGCGCCAGAGAATACAGCACAGGCAGTGGAAAACTGTTTGGATATTTTACAACAGGTGGGAGAGATCTCTGGAAAAAACGTGGCTTCTGCTTCCCGCACTATGGAAGAGCAAGGACTCAAATTGGTAGAGGGAAAGGTCATTTTTCCAGATGAGTTTATCAAACTCTACGAGACAGTTGCTGGAGCTGGTATTCTTAGTGCTCCCATCGGTCGTGAGTATGGTGGCTTAAATATGCCACTACCCGCCCTTATGGCGATGAAAGAAATGCTAACCCGTGGGGACAATTCGTTTGAAATTGCTGTAGCCGTTAGCTACCTTTCCAACATTGTCTACAAATTCTGTCCCGAAGAAATGAAAGAAGAATTCATTCCCAAAATCATCAGTGGAGAATTGACGGCTGCGATGGGTCTCAGTGAGCCAGACTTTGGCAGTGATCTAGCACACGTCAGAAGCAAAGCGGTAAAGCAGGAAGACGGCAGCTATCGTATCACTGGTAGCAAACGCTTCATCACCCACGGCTGCGGCATTGGTGACAAACCAGCTATTATCTTTACCCTGGCGAGGACTTCGGGCAGCGGTGGCAAAGGTTTGAGCTTTTTCTTGGTGCATAGCAAAGACGTTGTAGTCAGTCGTATCGAAGACAAATTGGGTTTACACTGTTCTCCTACCTGTGAATTGGTTTACGAAGATACTCCTGCAACTCTTATCGGTCGTGAGGGCGATGGTCTTATCAAGTATGTCATCGCCATGCTCAACCACGGAAGGCTGGGAGTCGCTGTGGAATCAGTCGGCGTCGCACAAGCGGCTCTTGCAGAAGCACAGAAATATGCCAGTGAACGGGTGCAATTTGGCAAAACCTTAGATCAGATTCCCGCTGTGAAACGAATGCTGGATGAGATGACAGCTATCGTGCAAGCAAAACGTGCTTTGGTCTACAGAACCGCTGAAGTAGTAGAGAGATTCGAGCTATCGCATGAAAAGTTAGTTGCTGAAGGTCAAGATGCTAGGAGCATTCGCAAAAATCCACAGATCGTAGAATTGGATAAATTGGCAAAACTCTTCACTTCTATTGCCAAATTGATGTGTTCTGAGTACGCGAATAAGGTCGCCTACGACGCCGTACAAATTTTTGGCGGAGCCGGCTTTACCGAAGAATACGATATTTCCAAACTCTACCGCGACGCGAGAATTTCTACTATCTACGAAGGAACAACACAAATTCATATCAATACAGCATCTGGTGTTTTGGTGGAAGGTTTCAAAGAAGGTGGAGTCATTTTAGAGTATATCCGTAAGGAAATACAAGACTGGAAAGATACAGGTAAAAAAGATGTTGTATCTACTCTTTTGCAAGAATGCCTCACCCTCATGGATGCGTTCAAAGAAAAATCATCCGAGGACAGATTGTATTTGGTACGAGATATCGTCTATCCGTTTGCACACCTCTTCGTGTTTAGCCTATTGGGAACACAGATACAACTTAGTGGAGAACAAAGTCCAGAAAATTTTGCCGAGGAGAAGCAAGCAGTTTTTGACAAATACTTGCTCCTTACTAAAAATAGCATTGCAATGGGAAAAACGAGTTTACTGGGCTGAATGTAAACGTTGTGTAAGCTCAAGCCTGGAAGTAATGCACTTGCTCTCTCGTATTCGGTTCACTAACGTATTTACAGTTGTCATAAATCCTCTTGTAGGTTGCTAACGTAAACGCTTCCAAATGGTAGTAGTCCTTGAGTATAGGAACGATGGCTTCGTTGGCTTTCTTCAAGTTATAATGCGGTATGCTAGGAAATAAGTGGTGTATCACGTGGTAACGCTCGATGTTGTGGTGGAAGAAGTTTAACACAGGGGTAATTTTGCCAAAATCATAGTCAGTCGTCGAAAGAGCACCTTTGAGATAGTTCCAATTTGTATGATAGAACCAAGGGTTGTCCTCATGGGTGTGGTGCAGGTAGGTAACAAAATGTAGCAGCATATTGTATACCAACCAAGGTAAAAAATAGGCAAAAAGCATTACGGGAAAAAAGAAGACAGTCCCCGCCGCAAGCAAACCAAGCATAGCAACATAACCAATAATACTGATGGTGAACTTTGCCTTTTCTGTTTCGCGAAAAAAAACATCGTTGAATGCAAAGTGGGAAATGACTTTTCCCTTATAATTGGGGTGGTCATTGAAAAACAGATAGATGGGAAAGTATAGACACAACTGGTACAACTTGTGGTAGACTCGTCTCTTAGTTTGTTTTCCAAGGATATAGAGAAGAGCGCGGTGGTACTTCTTAGATAAGGGAACGTGGCTCTCATCTTTTTCAAGATTCGAATGGTAGGAATGGTGCTTCTTGTGAGACTTTTTCCAGCTAAAATAGGGAACTAAGAGAAAGGAGTGAGCGAAAAGGCCAAATACATAGTTGACCCTATCGTTTTTTGCAAACGAACCATGCCCACAATCATGCCCTACCACAAACAGTGACCAGAACATACTACCTTGTAGTGGTACAAGTAGTAGGAGAAGGTAGTAATACCCATAGTGGAGGGAATAATAGATAGCCGATGCCAAAAGGGTAATCAAAGTAAAATCAAAAAAATAGTAAAATAGAGATTTTACCAAATTCGCCCTAAAGTATTCTTTAGGAATGGCAGTTCTCAGATCCTTCAAACTAAAGGGAAGGTTTTCAATATCAGGTTTCGCATGCATGTTGTTTCTCCGCTGTCAATCGTTGTCTAACACAAATAGCTCCAAAACGAATAGTGTTAGATTAACAAAAAAAGAAACACCACTATCCTGTAAACCCTTTTAAAAAAACAGTGTTAATTAAATGTTTGCTACTTTGTCGGCATAAACTTCTGCAGAAGCTTTTTCTTATCCTTTGCCGTTATAGGTTTGCTAAGGATTTTTATCGTACCTATGTCTTTTTTATAATTCCCTGGCCCCTCTTTTTTTGCCGTACTGCCGGATTTTGACGGGGTATCTATCACAGGAGAAATGCCATAATAGCCCTGTTTGTCAATGACAAGCACCCGTGCGCGAGAATTTTTGTTTACATTGACATGGAAGGTGTCGTTCTTTGTCCACTTAGAGTAGTAGGTATTGTAGCGAAGCCCCAAAGAAATGACCTGTACTTCCTTCCCTAGTAGGTTTTGCGGGTCTATAATTTTTCCTTTGACACAGGCAGTATCCTGACCCATAACTTCACCGTACATAAAATGACCCAGCTTACCGATACGGACTTGCTTGCCTTCCCCTTCTTCCTTTTTTCCTGAAAACGAAGGCTGGATGTAGTATTTCCAACGTCCGTCTTGTAAATCCATGTGGTAAAAATTGCGTGTATTGGCAAATCTTGCTGGGACATTGACACGGATGACCTTACCTTTTCCAAGAAGCAACTCTTCACTACCTTGGAAGGCTCGGATGCGAAAAATGCTTTTTGGCTCCATATAAGAACCCTGGCCAATCGAATCGTAGTATTTCAGGCCCAATCCTGAAGATACAAACTGTAGTTTATCGCGTAGAAACGTTAGCTCTAGCTTGACCTCTCCCTTGGCTTGCTTGCCATCTTTGTGAAAAAAAGACTTGGGGGAAATGCGAATCTGTAGGCCTGATTTTGCAGTTAGGGTATGTGGCCTTTCTGGTTTTATGATAAACGAAGCGGAACCAGCCTTAAATAGACTTACCGATGCATTGACCTTGACATTGTCCATACGTGGAACATTTTTTACCACTTGCAAAGGCTTCATCTTTGTGGTTGGATAACTCAGTATACCCAGTTCGGTAAATTTATGGTTGATAGAGGTTTGTCCATACAAACAAGATATGGCAAAGAATCCTAGTAATATCACTCGCATAGTTTGCTCCTTTGTCAGAGGTTTCTTTTGATGATTCGGCGTAACTTACTCGTCTTGCGGTTTTCCGGATACAATTCGTCAACTGTATTGAGGTCATTGAGAGCATTGACATAATCACCCGTTTTGTAATACACAAGAGCACGGTAAAAGTATAGGTCATAGTAGGTAGGGTTGATTTCAATACCCTTGTTGATATGGAGCAAAGCACTGCTGTATTCTTTTTTATGGTAATGCGCTACCCCCAGGTATAGCTCGGCAAAGAACATTCCCTCATTTTGCAAAACTACTTTTTGTAAGAGAAACTTTGCTCGGGTATATTTTTTTATACCAATTAGAAAAACACCATAGTTGACCTGGTAGATAGGATTGTAGCGAGCCATCTGCATGGCCTTTTTGTAAAAGGTTTCGGCTTCCTTTCTTTTGTTTTGTGCAAAGTAGGAAACGGCAAGGTTTGAATAGGTACCAGCAGATTTTTCTCGGATAGAAACAGCTCGCAAAAAACAATCCTGGGCTTTTTCGTATTTTTCTGCAGACAAATAGACAATTCCCATTTCGTTCCAGCAATCATGCGAATTTATACTTCCGCAGAGCTTTGTATAGATACCCGTAGCCTCTTCTTCTTTGTTTTGGTCCAAATAGATTTTAGCCATTAATAGTTCCGCTTCGGTATTGCCGGCTAAACCAGGACTTTTTAGCAGTTCTATAGCTTTGTCGTACTGGTGGCTGATTCTATACTTCCGTGCCAATGCTAAATCATTCGAGTGAACTGTTGCAGTGAAAAGTAGGCAACAGATTGCAAAAAAAGTAAAAAGCATTTTAAATCGCAACATATGTCCTCTCCCAATCTACTATGTTTAACATACGATGGCAAGTGAATAATCAAAAAATTGCAAAAAACCTGGTAGCTGTACTTTAGGATAAATTTTCTTTTACAGGGTCATGCGCCAAAATTTCGGTATATAATAGCTTTTTGCTTTCTTCCTCTAACCCTTCAAAGCGCAAAATATACGCGGAACTGAGAATTTCGGAACGAATCAACCTACCTTTGCTAACCCATAAATCGCCCCTGGCTAGAGTAAAAGTAATCTCCCAATATTCCTGACGGGTTGTATCGATTTCATAGGCGCTATCGTGCAACACAAATAGCACCCCACGCTGAGAGATTTTTTGTGTTTTCCCGGCAAAGCCTTCTTCCCAAGCTGGATTGCGAGCGGATTTGCTGGGAATTTGCTGCTTAGCAAACCAAGGGCGGATTTGTACCTCCACCTCCAGCAGAGCCATTAAATACTCATCCCCCTGTAAAACAAACTCCTCTTCAGAGAAGAATAGTATTTCTTCCGCTGTTTTTTGCATCTGTCCGCTGATTCGGTAGCCCCCCATCGATGTACGGTATACGTAGAGAGAAACATTGGTCGAGTTCTCGGACTTAAACGATTTTGCCAGAGATAGTGAGACGCTTCCCTGAGCCGTTTTCTCCACCTTAGCTAAAAAATAACGGTTCTGTACTCGAATCCCACAACTTTCTCCCACTTGCATATCTTCCAGGCGTTGTAGAGGTGGTAAGGAGCTGGGAGAGAATAGTTTTTCCAATACACGCACCAATTGTGCGACACTGGCATTCGAGTTCTGCAAATCACGGTAGAGAGATTCTTTCTGTTCCGAGCTAGGGATTTGCTGTAATCTTTCCTTCGCCTGTATATCTAAACTTAGGAAGTACTCCTCTAGTATAGCAATTTCTGCTTGCTGTAAGCCTTTTTGGCTAGCTACTTCCAAAATTAAACACTAAATGTTCAATGTACTTTTACATTTTCGACAACTTAACATTCCGAAATCATCGAGCGCCGAGCGACAGCGAGGCGTGAGAAATTTTTGAAAATTGGACACTGAATATTCAATGTTTTTTGCATTTTGGGCTAATTAATATTCCGAAATTATCGAGCGCCGAGCGATAGCGAGGCGTGAGCAAATTTTGAAAATTGAGCGCCAAACGCTCAGCGTTTTCTGCATTTTCAGCGAATAAATATTCTGAAATCATCGAGGGCCGAGCGACAGCGTGGCGTGAGAAAAGTCTGAAAATTGAGCACCGAATGCTGGCTCAATGTTTTCGGCATTTTCGGCGAATTAACA
>JBCCIA010000071.1:0-17524 GCA_039028475.1 Spirochaetota bacterium
ATGTAATCTATCATAGAAATTTTTTTAGTATTGTCCGTGTATTCTCAATTTTAGCAATGAAATTTTGCTGAAAAAGGGTCTTTGCACTAATAAATTATAGAAAATAGTTTACAAATAATGAGACATAATTATAATGAGACATAAGTAATGCAACTACAGGTCACTAATCTCCAGCTAGCAAACTCAAAAAATCAAAAAATTGAGTTCAATCGTCCTACACTTTCCAAAGAAGAATTGAAAACTGTTCTCGAATGTCTTGTTGATGATTTGTTGTATACTGGTTCTATTGTAAACCGCTTCGAAAAAGAATTCCGCTCAACATTCCAACTTAAAAATACAATTTCCACAAATAGCCTCACAGCTGCTTATCACCTTTCTTTCATGGCTCTTGGTATCGGTAAAGGGGATAAGATCCTTTTGTCCAGTCTGGCTCCCCACCAGGCTTTGGACGCCATTTTTTTAGTGGGTGCAGAGCCTATTGTAGTAGATATTGGGAAAAATTCTTTCCATATGAGTGCTGAGGGCTTGCAGGCAGCGATACAGACACACATTCCGATAGCAATTCTAGTAGATCACTCCTTTGGTTGTTTGTACAAAATGCCAGAGAATCTACCCGAAAATACATATCTGATTGAAGACTATTCAGAGGCTTTAGGGGCTGATTCAGAGAATATAGCGGTCGGTAAGCAAGGACATATTTCTATTTGCGGACTTTCTGAAAATCACGTCATTACAGTTGGCAATGGTGCTATGCTGAACACTTCTGACAATACACTTGCCCAAAACATCAGAGAATTGAAGTTTCAATCGCAAGTTCCACGTAAGGAAGCAGTGCCAAAATATGAATACAATTTGATTGATTACCAAGCTGCAATAGGCATTGAGCAATTGTCAAAGTTGGGACTCATCATTGAACGTAAAAAGAGAATCGCACAAATCTATTTGCAAGCGGTTCTTTCCTCCGATCACCAAACTTTTTTTCAAAAAGCCGATCATGACCAGTTCAACCGTTTTCCTGTAATTATCGCGAAGTCTTTCAATGAAGTGGAGCGTTATTTTAAATCAATACAAATTGCAACGCAGAGAACTACCAGTTCTCCCATTCATAGGATCTTGGGACTTGCAAACTCAGACTTTCCCAATACAGAGAGGGTTTACCAGAGAGGCCATTGTATTCCTATTTATCCAAATTTGAGCAAAGACAACATCAATCGTATCGCCAGCTCTTTGCGAGGAATTTACTAGACAGTTTAAGTCTATTCATTCATCTACCTCACTCTAGGAACGCTAGTCTTTGAACTAATGATCAACCGTATATATTTTTGGCCAAGAAATAGATCCCTAAACTAACTCCAATTCCTAAGCTAGCCAACATGACATCTTTGCTAACTTTACGGAAGGTATCGAGATAGGGGTCATCTTGTCTGGTGACAACATGTAGGATGATTTCACGTCCAGCAAGAAGTCCCAGAAATACCCAGGTCGTAGACATAGGCAAGCTATTCAATTTTTTGAAGATCAATAGAATAGTAGCATATACTAAGTCGATATAGGATGCGGCCTTGGCTTCGCGTATATCCGACTTTTCACTTACAATTTCTTGGATTCGTCCGCCATTGTTTTTTAGAATATAGGCAAGGCAAAGTGACATGATGCTAGCGGCTAAGAAAAATTCTAGAAAGTTGAGTTGACGAGGGATATAGACAGCAATGTTAGCAATATCTTGCAATACCCAGGCCATCCAAAGAAAAGAGGTGGAAATCCATTGTACAATTGACCAGAACTTTTCCGATTGTTCATCTGGTACGTAATCATCTTTGTATTCTTGCGGAGAACGCCATGCCAAGAATCCCCAAGCCAACATAGCAATACTGAATGCGATACCATAACCTATCAATGATTTGGTCAGCATACCAGTGATTACATTGGTATTCGTACTAAATAGGCTTAAAATTAAGAAAGTTGTAGAGATGGGTGCTTTGAGACGCGTTACAATTAGTAGGATAATGGGGGCTAACAATTGTATAAGATTATAGGATTCCACAGGCTCAATCTTTTGCAATCTTCCAAAATGGATCTCTT
This sequence comes from Spirochaetota bacterium, assembly GCA_039028475.1. Taxonomy (GTDB): domain Bacteria; phylum Spirochaetota; class Leptospiria; order Leptospirales; family Leptospiraceae; genus JBCCIA01. The sequence goes on from JBCCIA010000071.1 coordinate 2,083, forward strand.
GTTGTGAATTGCCATCTAAAAGAAATGGGATTTTCATGCCATACCAATCTAACAATAAAAAGAGAAATAGAATTCCACAAAAGACTAGTACCTTCCATTTTAGTGGTGAATCTTTTTTACTTTCAATGAATGTTCCTATAGTTTGGATAGCATCATTTCCAGCTACAGAAAGAGAGGCTAAGAAAAAAGAAAACCAGCCAATGTACACAGTAGGTACCTGTAAAAGGTAGCATGATACAATTACAATGGCGGCTAAGAGAATAAAGGAATAATACCTAACACTATCGTTAGCTAAATTTTTACCTGCTGGTTTTAGGTTTTCTGGCATATGTAATCCTATTAGTTTTATTAATTCTCTTATAAAACTATTACATTCTTATTACAGGGTGTTTACTGACTATTTAAAAACAAGTCGTTGTACGGATATATAGGCCTTCTTGTGTGCTATATTTGTAGTATTTATAATCTTACTGTAATAATTGAGCAAAGCCAAAATGTTTTATACAAGTTTTGGCTTTGTTTATTTAAAAGGTGTAGTTATTCAGGTAGGTAGTGTTTTCCGTATTTTGCGTCGATATGATTCCTGTCGAAAAAAATGAAAAAGTCCGTTGTTCCAAAAACTGCATCTAAAGCAGGTTCTACATTCATTTTGGAGCCTAAGCGTAGATATCCTTTTAACAGTGGAGGAATTTTTTTAAACGTCTCTTTGGGATTTTCTATAACATAATTAGGATCAAATCCTTGTAGACGGTATGTGTTTAAGGGCTCTACATTGAGCTTATCGCCTATGATAGCATTTTTATGTTTCAGAAATGCGCTCATCGCAGATGCTAACTCGGGAGATGTGGAATGGATGGAACCACAGCCCATTAGGTATCTTAGATTGTAGCGATTCATGTACTCACCTAAACCTATCCAGAGGAGAGAAATTACGGAACCACCCCTATAATCGGAGTGAACACAGCTACGACCCACTTCAGCTACTTCATCTTGTATGTCGTAGATCTTGTGTAAATCAAATTCATTTTCAGAGTAGAAGCCAATATTTTTTTTCGCTATGTCTCGCCTCAAAATGCGGTATGTTCCAACGATTTTATTGTGGTTGGTTTTATCTATCACTATTAGGTGGTCACAGTAGAAATCATATTCGTCTCTATCTTTTTGGGTTTGTCTGGATTGTGGCAAACCTTCACCCATTTCAAGATTAAATACATCATAGCGTAAAGATAGAACTTGTTCCAATTCTAGTTGATTTTGAGCTAGACGAACCTCTAACTTTCTTGTTTCATTTTTTGTTGCATCCTGCAGAGTTATGGCCATATGGCTACTCCTTACTTTTTCTTCCATTTACAAACCCCTATAATTACAAATGAATTACTTATTAGATACGTGTATATTTTAGTGTAATAAGTTGAGACCAATTTTGTTTGTGCAGCTCTCTTTCTTAGACGTCTAGATTTTTTATAATTTAATGAAGAAATCATATCATAACAAAAAAAAGCCGAAAGTCATGAGAAACTTTCGGCTTTTTCGGGTTGCAAAGTTACTGCTTTTTATGGATTGGTTCCTGGTTCTGGAGTATCTGGAGTTGCACTTGTATCAGAAGGTTGGCTGGAGGAGCCTCCATCTTTTGCTTTTGATTTGTACTTCTCTTGGATCTCTTTGAAATTTTCTTTTTGTTTTGGATAGTATTTTAAGTCAAGTTGCTCATCGACTAGATCTGTATAAACTTGTCCTTGGTTGTCTGCATAATCCACGCGGTATTTGTTAGGGATGCGTTGGTCAAACGGAGCAGGCAATTTTTTCTTATTTAGGTACGGATAGTTGTCATAAGCATACTTTCTTGGCTTTTTTTGTAGTTCATCGTTTAAGTCAGTCACGCCTTTTGCGATTTCATCCTCTTTGGGAGAGTTTGCGTGGATAAACGCATTTTCGTATGGGTACTTCAAACGAAACACATTCAAAGCAGCTGCTTTCGCATCTTTACATTTGGTAATAGAAGCAAGGTAGCGTTCGATACGATATTTTCTCATCTCAGGTTTGAGAACTTGGTGTTTTTCCAAATGTTGTTCTACTTTCAAACCTTTCACTCGCGCTTTTTTGGCTTGTCCTAGAGATTTGTAACCCATTGCCAAAGAATCTTCTATTGTTTTTTTAGAAACATAGTAGTGGTATAGCTTTGGATCGTAGTGTCTGTTGGAAACTGCTGGTTGGCGGTTTTCGATGAGAGATTTTCTGTATTTAGAAGTTCTGCTAAATTCGATAGAGATGTCCATAAGGTCTCTGTCTAATTTGTTTTTTTCATCTAAAACTTCTACTGCTGATTTCAACATATTTTCTGAGCGTTCTATGTAAGATTGCGATAGCTCTTCCAACAATTTTTCTGTGTTGGTTTGCGCATCGACAAATCTTCTGTAGGAGTTTGCATATCCCCCTTCGTAAAAGTAAAGAATTCCTTCTTGTACCTTACGTTTGATTTGCTCATATTGCTTGTACAGTTTGCCTTCTTTGTACTTTTTCGAATCTTTTCCGTCTTTGCCATTCGGATAGTTCTTAACCATAGGCTCTAGAGTTCTCAAATATCCGATGAGTTCAACCCGTTTCATATTTGCCTTACTCTGTACCGGCTCTCCTTGTACGTTAGAGAGAGCAAAAAGAATTGTGAATAGTATAAGTATCCTCTTCATTGTCATTCCTGTTCTTAGAATTTATTTTTACAAGTTCCTCACAAAACCCAAAAGTCATAATGGAATTTTTATATTTTCTATTTTTTTTTAATGACTAAACAAACACAAGTAAAAATATAGAGTGTTACAGAAAGATTATCGGTCGATAAAGATCCTAGATTGACTTTTATTCCAAAATCTTATTAGGGTTTGTCTACATTATGAAAACCAGTCAGAACCAAAGAAAAGCAACGTTCCGATCCAAAGAAACAATTACCTGCCCAGTTTGTGGTGAAACCCAACAGAAAGAGCAGATGTTCCAAGGTGGCGGTAGGTTAATTGCTGGTAAACTCACCAAAGAACTACGTAGGCTTTATGAGAAGAATAAAAAATACGGTAGGCTCAACCCCAATGACTACGCTATCATAGTTTGTCCTAAGTGCCATTACGCATCGATGCAAAAAGATTGGGAGCAATTGAGTGGTGAGGAGATCACCCGTCTGAAACAACAGTCTAACGATAGAAAGACCCATGTAGACAAAATTTTTGGAACTACAGACTTTCACGAAGACAGAAATATTGTTTTAGGAGCCGCTTCGTACCTACTAGCCATAGACTGTTACCAAAACCGTGCTTCGAATACCGCACCTACTCCTAAAAAAGCTCTTTGTGCCCTACGGGCGGCTTGGTATTTTGATGACTTGCACGCCGAATTCCCTGATTTTAGCTTTGATGAGGTTCGTGACTTGCTCTACCAAAAATCTACCATTTGGTACGGTAAGACTATGGAAGTTATGCAAACAGGACTAGAACCCGTAGAGTCTGTCCCGGGAGGATTGGGTCCTGATACAGACAACAACTGGGGTTTTGATGGGGTAATTTACCTCAATGCCTACCTAACTGTCAAATTTAAGGACAAAATCACCAACGATGAAGATGAAAAATTAGAGATGTTGGTAAAAGCCAAGCGAATGCTCGCGAAGTTGTATGGTTCAGGTAAATCCTCTAAATCAAAACCATCTGCAATTCTTGATATGGCACGAGAGCAGTACGATGAATTGCACGCTATTATTGAGTCCATGGGTGGAGAAAAATAACATTTGCCCAAAATCCTTCTACTGGTTCAGTATGATGGTACTTTTTTTTACGGCTACCAGAGACAGATTAACGCGAGAAGTGTTCAAGAGGACTTAGAAAAAGCCCTTTCCACCTGCCTACGCCAAGAAATTGCTATCGAAGCCGCGGGACGAACTGATACCGGTGTGCATGCCAAAGGAATGACTGTAAGTTTTACCTTACCATACCCAATAGAGAACTTTCACAAACTACTACGTTCTGTAAATGCCCTTTCGGGAGAGGGTTTGGCTGTGATCTCTGGGAAAAACATGCCAGATGATTTCCACGCCCAATTTTCTTGTACAGGACGGGAATATGAATACTGGTTTCTCAACACACAGTTTCCACGCCCCCTCTACCAAAAGCGAGCGTATTGGATTCGCAAACCGTTAAATTTTACCAGAATCCGTAAAGAATTGGAACTTTTAGTCGGTGAGTATGATTTTTCCAGTCTAACAAAGACAGCCTCTCTGCAATTTAAAAAAACACCTATGCGCAAAATTTTTGCGACAGGCCTGTATGCAGTGAGCGAAGTGGAAGGGTTGTATAAAATTCGAATTTACGGCAAGAGCTTTCTCCATAACATGATCCGTATCATTGTAGGAACTATTTTTGATCTTGCTAGTGGTAAGTTACAAGCGGACAGTATATTGCAAATCATCCAAGAAAAAGACAGAAGGGTCGCTGGGAAGACACTACCCCCTGATGGCCTGTATTTCCTCAAAGCCTATTATGCAAACCACCCTGAAGTGGATGAATTGTATTCCATTTTATAAGTTCCGGAGTTTTTAGTGAATTTTCTAAACAGAACATTTCTATGTATTCTATTTTTATCATTGCACACAGCTATTCTTGCACAAACCCGTGAAAGTCCCAAAACAGAACTAGGTTTTTGGTTGGGTGCATCGAATCCATTCCCTGGTTCCGATACGGCTCGTGTTTTGAATACCGATCTAGGCCTTGGATTTTTTGGCCGTTTCCAGTGGAAAAACCCCTATTGGTTTACAGAAATCGGTGGTAGCGTCTCGAATTACCAATCCAGAACAGAGGCTGGCCTAACCGCTTTGCCGATTTTTGCTGCCATTGACTATAAGTTACAGGCAGATCTACCCGTTTCTGTATTTTTGAAAGGTGGAGGGGGAACTGCCTATGTTGTGGCTCGTCCTGCAAATGTTGCCAAATGGAACCCTATGGGGTATTTGGGCTCTGAAATCAGTTTTGTTGCAGGGAAAAAGATCCGCATTGGTCTCCGGCTCGACTACCATCACATCTTTGAATCTGTTGGAACCGAAAGAGCACCTGAGCTAGATTATTTTTATTATTCTGTCTACGAAGATTATCGTATCTTTACAGAAAGAAACCCAGCTTCCTATCGCTTGCGTGATGGACAGTTTTTTCACTTTGGTTTGATGCTGAGTTTTCTATTATGAGGTTTCTAATGAAATATATCCTTTCTATTTTTCTTTGCCTATTTTTCCTGCAATGTGAAAATCTCACAGGCGGTAACATCGAACAGACAAAATATGCCGTATTGAGTACGCTGTTTAATGAAAACCAGCGTATGCTCCTGTTACTCAAAGGGACATATGCTTCTGATAACCCTCTACAGTTCACCGAATATTCAAGTGGTAGCGGTGCTTTATATGTAGATACCGAGGGAGATGGAGCCGACCCTACTATGGATATCGCAGGTGTACCTGCCGCCAATGATCTCCCGATATACATCGATATTGGAGAAGTACGTATTTCCTCTAAATACCAAGAAGGTTTCAATGGCCCGGATGGGATTACAGATACCCAAGCTACGCAAAAGTTTTGGGACTACATCGCTCCAACTCGCCAGGTGTACTGTACATTTCCCCCTTATAGTATCCAGAATACAAGTTGCCATGATACTGGTCTGTTGCGCATCCAAGACTTTTTCAATGGCAATGGAGTTATCTATCCTTCTTCCGATCCTACTGGCATTTCCTATAATGCTGACTTTTCCAATTTTGGTGGAACAACAGCTTGTGGTGACTGTCCGGTACAATACTACTATGCTGGGGTCTACTTCCGTTCTTTTGTAACAGGTTGGGCGAGAGAGCAGGGTGGTTTGAAAATAGACACACGCTTTGATAACTTTGAGGTGACTGGTTCGAACCTATTGTTCCGCAATAACTACAGGCCTGGAACCAATGATGCCGAGAAAGAAACCTTAACTCCTCTAATGTTTCCCTTGTTTCATTCGATTGCGGGTGGGCAGAGAGAAATGGAAATCCGCGGTGGTTATGACCCTTATATTCTAGAAATGCGTATGAATATCAAAGAGAATTTGATGGTCCATTCCTACACGACCCCATTTGGTTTTACCCAGACGATGGTAGGTTTTAGCGATTGGCGTTTTGAAGATTCTGGTAGCAGTGATATGGGGGGAAACTTGTTGCTTCGGCCACGTATCATCTATCCGGAAACGGCCTCCTCTTTGGCGATAACCGGTGGTACAAAGTCTACTACGCATTACTACGCAATCTACCGCAGTGATGAAATCGACTTTGAAGGACAGCTTCCTTTAGCGGCCTCTCCCGTACAAGATGGAACTACCAATATAAAGTACATCCACGAGGGTGAATATACTTTACAGTGCAGAGGAGATTTAGACCGCGTAGATGGCTATCCTGAAACTCTAGTACGTGATACTACCTTTATGGTCGAGTCCTTTCCCTTTCGCCAAACTGTTACTGTTGAGTTAGCTTGTCCCTAGGGGGTTAATAAAATAAAAAAATTTGGTAAAGTTATATTCATTTTAGTCTAAGCTATATGGAGCAGACATCTCTGCAAAAGATATTCAGAATCATTGCAAAAGTCTTTGCTTTTGTTTTTGTCAGTATTTTTATTTTAGGTTTACTGCTCTTTATTTATGTTAAATTTTTCTTTGGAGTAGGGAATGTATATTATAGGTCTCCTTCACTTAAACTAAAAAAAAAATTTTATGAGTTGCGACTTCACCTCGAACGTTATTTTGTACGGAATGGTGACTATCCTTCCGAAGAACAAGGCATATTGGCACTTATTGAAAAGCCAATAGTGGGTGAAATTCCTAAAAATTATAAACCGATTATCAAAACAAAAGCAAGTATCATAGATCCTTGGGGTACACTGTATATTCTTCGATTTAATGAGGATGGAGAACCAGAAATTTGGACATTAGGCAAAGATAAGAAAACAGGTGGGCCTGGTAAGGCTAAAGATTTCAATATAGGAGATTTTAACTCATACCCTAAAACATTTAAGAGTGTATATGATTAAACACTTTTTTCCAAGTATTAAAATAGTCTAACATTTGTGAAAAAACTTTTCTATTCCGTTATCTCACTAGTTTTGTTATTCTCACAATGCTTGGCACCAAAAACAAAGCCTATTCGCAAGCCCGATCCAAAGCAGCATCCTTTGCGCGTTATTAGTTATAATGTTAATTTTGGCTTGTACGCAGACCTTGGCCTATTACAAAACCTTGCGAGTCACAACGCAGATGTGATCCTTTTACAAGAGACGAATGAGAGCTTTGCAGTCATGAGTGAATTTCATTTGTCTGGTATCTATCCTCACCAGGCTTTTCGCAAAGCACCGGCAGCGGGAGGTTTAGGAGTTCTGTCACGCTACCCTTTTGAGCAAAAGTATATTGCGAATCCCAATGGTTGGTTTGTAGCAGGACTTGTAACCGTTGATACAGGTGTGGGAAAAGTTCAGCTGCTCAATGTGCACCTACACCCACCGGTAAGCGAAGGTGGTAGCTTTGTCTATGGATACTTCAGTACCAAAAAAGTGCGCTTACAAGAGATACAGCATTTCTACAAGTTTCTCAAGCCCAACCTTCCTACTTTAGTATTAGGAGATTTCAATGAAGATAGGGATGGTTTGGCGGTTGCTTTTTTACGAGATAAAGGTTTCCAAGATGTAGTGCAAGAATACCAACCAAAACAAAATACCTGGCGTTGGAAGATTTATGGCGTCACATTGACCGATCAGCTGGATCATATTTTTTACAATCAAAAGTTGTCATCACTATCTGCCAAGGTTTTGCGTATCGGGAGATCTGACCATTTTCCCGTACTTGCTAATTTTCATTTACATGGTTTTTCCCATACTGATGATTTATAAATTGTGATAAATTTTTTAAAGTTCGGTGTATCTAACTATATATTAGAGAATAACATAAGCAGCTGAAAGATCAATTCATGGAAACGCTCAAAAAGGTTTTGCTGATTACTTTTAAAATTATATTCACACTTTTTCTGCTGTTATTTGTTCTTATACTGTGGTTATGGATTGTTACACCAGTTCATGATAGCAAAGATAGGACTGCCGCATTGAAATTAAAAAAGAATTCCTCAGAGTTACTGTTGCATTTAGAAAGGTATAAATACAATACTGGAGTTTATCCCTCCGAAGAGCAAGGTTTGTTCGCACTTATCGAAGAGCCAACGGTGGGTATAGTTCCTGAAAATTATAAACCCGTTGTAAAAAGAAAAACTGTTATTAAAGACCCTTGGGGAACATTTTATGTTTTAAAATATAACAAAGAGAGAGAACCAGAAATTTGGACATTGGGCAAGGACAAGCAAGAAGGTGGAACTGGCAAAGCTAAAGATTTCAATATCGCAGATCATGAGTCGTATCCTAAAGCGTTTAGGGATGATTAATGATAAGGCTTATTTCCGATCACTAAAGAGCTTGTGTATGTCCTTGGCCAACTGACGTTCTTTGAAATTTTTAAGGCTACCGTATTTTAGGTAATCTTCTATCTGCTGGTAGAGCTTGTAAGCAAGAACTCCAACATCGATGTCCCAGATGTGAATGGTTCCTTTTTCGCCTGAACAGGAAAAGGCTTTTTTGTTATCCGGGCTGATCACAACATCCCAGGTATTGGAAGCTCCTCTAAATGTTTGTAGTTCCTTACCTGTTTCTATATCCCAGATTTTGACAATTCCGTATTTATAACCTGCCACCACCTTTTTGTTGTTTGGGCTGATTGCTACACTTAAAAGATCAGAGAACTCTCTAGTCACTGTTTGTTGTTTTCCCGTTTTGGTATCCCAGATTTTTATAACTCCAGAATTGGAACCCGAAACAACTTTCTGCCTATCCAAGCTAATGGCAGTACTCAGCGTGAGCAAATGAGGTGATTCTTCCATTGTTTGTATCGTTTTGAGTTCTTTTCCAGTTTGTATATCCCAAATTTTTATGGTATTGTCCCAAGAGCCTGAAATCACTTTTAGACTATCTGGACTCATTGCAAGAGTATTGATCAATTTGCTATGTCCTTGTAATGTTTGTAGCCTTTTCCCTGTTCTGACATCCCAAACATGGATGGTTCCCTTATATGTACCTGAAACAATTTTTTGATTGTCGGCACCTATTGCGACGCGTTGTATATCGGAGGCATGTTCTATAAGAGTTTGCAACAGCAGTTTTCCAGTTTGTATATCCCAAACTTGGATGGTGCGGTCACTTAAACCTAGAACAATCTTTTGGTTGTCTCTACTCATCGCAATCGTAGCTGCACTAGAATTACGTATCTTTATAGTCCGTACTAACTTCTTGGTTTTCCTATCCCAGAATTTTATTGTATTTTTTCCTGAAAGCGCTACGATCTTTTGGTTGTCGGAGGTGATCATGATATTCCCAACATAGCCTAGATCTTCCTTTACTGTTTGCAGCTCTTTGCTTTTCTCTCTATTCCAAATTGTAATGAATCCGCCTGTTGAGCCTGATATAATTTTTTGGTTATCCGAACTCATCGCAAGAGTGTATACGGAACCTTTCTGTTCTTTTAGAGTTTGAAGGATTTTTCCTGTTTTCGTGTCCCAGATTTTGATAGTATTGTCAATGGAACCTGATATGATTTTTGTACCATCTGAGCTAACCGTGATACTCTCTACAGAGTCCTTATGTCCTCTGAGTGTTTGCAATAGTTTTCCTGTTTTTATATCCCAGGTTTTGATGGTACTGTCGTGCGAACCTGATATGATTTTTGTATCATCTGAACTGATTGCAATGTTGTTTACAAAGCTAGTATGCCCTTTGAGCGTTTGTAGGACTTTTCCAGTTTGTATATCCCAAACTGCAATCGTACCAAGAATTGAGCCAGAGATGACCTTTTGGTTATTTCTGCTAATTGCCAAACAATGTATACTATTTCCTCTGAGTGTTTGCAATAGTTTTTTGGTTTTTAGATCCCAGACTTTGATAGTGTTGTCCGCAGAACTAGAAATGATTCTTTTGCCATCGGAGCTAATTAAAATACTATGTACTGAGTTCTCATGCCCTTTCCATGTATGTAGTTCTTTATCAGTTTGTACATCTCTTATCAGAATCGTGCCATCGCTGAATCCAGAAATGATTCTTTTGTCATTGTGGCTAAACACGAAGCTTTCCATCATTCCAGGTTTGTCGATTCTTTTTAGTCTATGTAGTTCTCTACCAGTTTGTATGTCCCAGATTATGATGCTACCTGTTAAAGAACCAAAAGCTACCTTTTGATCATTTGAACTTATTTGCACACTTGCTGTCGGTAGCCTAGCAGTAAGAGCGATGTATTCATCGTAGTATTCTTTTTGAGGGTTGTACACCAACTTATGCAATAGGGGAAGTAGATCCCCTTCGATTTCCTTGGTAAAGTGACTTCTTGTTTTGTGGTATACGCTCAATGCTTTAAAGGCAGATCTGTAATATTTGTGATCTTTGTATAGAATCTCAGATTGGTATACCTCTGTGAGAATGGATAAGTATTTTATCTCTTTCCCTTGGAAAAAGGTATATGTAAGAAAGAATAAGAGAGTACTGATAAATGCGAGGAGCCATATGGCTTTTCGTTTGTGTTTTGCTTCCATAGCTTTGCCTGAGTTGTGTTTCTTTTAAGAGCCTGTCCGAAAACAAAACTGCAGGTTCTTACAGCTTGCTTTTTACATAAAAATAGACATGTTGTAGGACACTTTGTAAACTAAAATTTGATAGTAACTGTAAACTAGTAAAATTCTTCAAAAATTGAATTTTACTTTTTCTCGATCTTTTAGAAATCTGTCATTGGAAGAGTTTTTTTAGTTACAAATATTGAACAAACATTTCTTGGAAGAGGTTAAAAATGGGATACGGATCACAGCAAGTTAAACAGTCTATTACAAATCCACATGGAATTACAGTTTTGGGTTCCTCCAGTATAAAAGTGGAACCAGATCTCGCTTTGTTGCAATGCAAAATTGAAGCCAAACACCGCCAGGCTGAAAAGTCTATTGAGCTATTAAAAGAAAAAATCAACCATATGAAAACCATTTTAGAACAATTTGGTGTCGGTAGTGAGGATGTCCAAGTATCTCGGTTCAATGTTGATAAAGAGACGTCGTTGCTTATGGATAGTTTTGGAACAGTCACTACTATGAACATTTGTATAAGAAATCTTACATTTACGGAAAAAGTTGTAACTTCTCTTGTGGAAAATAAGGCAAGAATCGCATCACAAATCGACTATGGGGCGAGTACTTTATACAAACATCGCTGTGAAGCAAGGAAAAATGCAATTGTTGCGGCTCATGAAAAAGCAAGTTTATATGCCGATGCAGCAAAAGTAGAACTAGACAAACCTATACATATTGAGGATCTTCCTCCCAATATGGTAGAAGATTCTCAAACCCAGGAAAGGATTGATTCGTATACAGGAAGATATGTAGAGTATGAAGTGCCTATGATGGTAGACGGAGAAAATGTAAGGTTGATGAATCCAAGTTGGATTTTAGTCAATGCGGCGGTTATGGTTACATTTGCTATCAAGTAATTTTAGTTTGTAAGAAGTAGCTTTTGCAACTTTATTTAACATACCACCAGTGTCCCCTCGCCTAAACTCGGGGACTTGTTGCTTACTTTCTTAGAACACCTGTGGTTCAAGTTGCATGCGGAGAAATACGATCTGCTTGTGGACAAAGTTGCGGTAGTGTTCGCGTCTTCTGGCAGAATAGGTTTCTTCATAATACATGCGGTCAACGGCCACTTCCAGCCGGTCTAAAAATCCTGCGTAATCTATTTGTTCCATAGGAACCTCCAAAATTGGTTTTGTTATGGGTTGCCCAGGGAAGAAAGGAGTTGACCGTGTACTGCTTGGTACACAGACTTTTCTTGCGTCCTTGGGCGTTGTTTTCTCAGTCCGGGGATAAGTTGGTAGCTTGGTAACCGGGCTGAGAGCTTTTCGCTTAAAAATCAGTATGGTAAGTATTTGTTGGTACTTGTGAGGTGTCTATACTTTTTTAACTGGAAAGTAGGTTTATATAGTATATCAAATAAAAGTTAAGATAATGAAATTAAAAGATGGCTTAGAGCAGATGATTCCCCTTATCCAAAAAATCAGATTTCGGGAGTTGAATTTTTCTTATGATGAAGAGGTTGATGTTATTTACATACGCGTTGGCGAACGGAAAAAAGCAACTCGTACAGATGACAGCCACTACCCAGTTTTGTACCGCTATAGTAAAGAAGATTTAATTGGAATCACTATAATCGATTATAGCAAAAAGTGAAACATAAGCTCTTCTACCCCTTACAATTATTGGCTTTGCTTTCAGGGTAGAATTAACTTTTCAGACAGACCTTCTATCTAATACAAAATATTATCAATCGGCTTTTCTTTTTCAGGAAGTTCTGTTTCTCCTAACATCTCTCTAAGATCAATCTCAATGGTACGGCAGAGAGCATTCATAGGCACGTCATTCATACTACGCTCGAAGGGGTCTTCACTGGAATCACCGATGCCTTCCATAGTGGAAAATACCCAAGAGATCAACGCAGAAGATAAAATCATTGGAATTACAGGGGTTATACTGGATACGGTGATCGTAGCATGGTGCACATGTTTGGCGAATACATCCAAAAGACCAAAGGGAACGAGGAAAGTAAAAACTCGTGTGAATAAACGGGAGAACTCTGCGTACTGACGGGGAAAGGGAGTGTTCTTGATACGTTCACATTTACCTTGCAATGCATAGAACTCTTCCAAATAACGCATAAGATCGATTTGGTGAAAGATGGATAGTTTTTCTTCTTTTACTAAAACCTGTAACTCATCTCCTTGGGTGCGGATGAGATGAGTTGCTGAGTTAGCCCTTTGCGAAACTTCTTCGAACTCTTCTGGAGAAAGAAAGTGTTTCAATTCTGCATCCCAATCATTCCGCATATGCGTGGCGTGTTTTTGCAGACGAATTTTTGTCATGCGAGCCGGTTTGTGGTGGAAGCGGGAAGTCTTGCGCAACTGTAAGCGAAGGGCATTGATCCAAGCCATATGCCTATACATCAGACGCTTGCGAACTTCTACAGCAAAATCACTGCTATCACCAGGCAGCACATAACTCATAACTGCATTCCCCCAGGTTCGGCTCGCATTGATGATACCGCCCCAAATCTTACGACCTTCCCAGAATCTCTCATAGGCAGAGTTGTTCTTAAAACCAACATAAAAAGCAACGGCTGTACCAATGGTAGCAATTGGCAGAAAGGGAATTCGCATAAATTCGAATTCGGTAAAACGGTAGGTGAAAAATACCAGAGTAGACCAAAGGGCACCCATGCCAGCAATGCGGGAGCCCCAAATGATGATATTTTTCATCGGAAAACGGCGAGTATGGATCATAGATCAGTCTCCTAGAAAGTTTGTATAGAATGAAAAAGTAGCGTATTTATCAAATTATGACAAAGATTTCAAGGGTTTAGTAGTGATCAACCTAGTATTTATGATTGGTATAGCTGGAAAAAGAATACCTATCGTCCGTGATAAGCTGAACAATGGTCTTGAATAGTTCAAAGACATATAAAAATAGAAGAGTCTTATTGCGCAGTTCATACCTTCAAAGGTAACATTAGGGCGTTAAATCTGAGTGGCATGAGGGAAGTTTGCCATAAATTAGGGGAAGAGCCTGACAAAGTCCGAATGAACATGGACGAAGCAGATGAAAAGCCTAGTAACTTTTGCTGTTTTTGCTTATAATACGAATTAGAAAAAAACTCTTTCTCAATAAACCCTAGGCAATAAAAGTGAAGATTAAAAAGACCTATGTGAAAATAAGAGTATAAATTTTATTTGCTTGATTTAATCCAGCAAAGCTATAAAAACTCCGCAGGAATATCAAGAAATCACGTACCGAGAGATGAATAATCTATGAGCTTACTCCGTAAAAAAATCGATAAACAGAAGACTATTATTCTATTTATAGCTCTATTTGTGTTAAATATATCTTATTTTTTCTTAAATAATTTCTTTTTACTCCAACTAGTGACTATATTATTCATCGTATTTATAATCTTAATTTTATCATACCATTCTGTCAAATTATGTAATATATTGCAAAATATGGAAGACGAAATGGAGGGTGTTATTTTTTCAGAGAAACCAACCTTAGAAACATTCAATGAAATCATTAAAATAGCTAATACGAATCATACAGAGTTAAATGAGCTGAATAAAAAGTATTCTGAAATGGAGTCTGAAAAGGCTCAGGTGGTGCAAAGGGTTGGTGAAATACAAGCTAAATATAAAGAGTCAACTTTCGGTTATGATACTATTACAATGAAATCGCAACAGCATATAGAAAGCCTAAAAGGAATTAATAAAGATTTGGCTACTCTATGGTCACAGGTCGAAAACTTACATAACTTATCTGAAAAAATCAAAAAAGAAAATATAGAGATTAGAAATTTACAAAACAAATTTCAAGAGAGTATCGTCCAAAGTGATGAACAATCCAGTTCAGGAAGGGACTTGGTCAAAAAAACTTTACATAAGATTGAGTTGATTCATGAACATTCAGGCCAAGTTTTCGAGCATTTAAGTTCCATACAAGATATTTCTGAAAGCACCAATTTATTATCTTTAAATGCAAGTATCGAAGCTGCACGAGCGGGTGAAAGTGGAAGGGGCTTTGCGGTAGTAGCCCAAGAAGTATCTAAGTTGGCTGAAAAAACTTTCCAAAGTAGTAAGAGTATATTTGAGAAAATTCAAACAACAAACAACGCTGTATCGGAAGGCTTAGTTTTAACAAAAAATGCAAAAGAAACTTTTGAAGTGATTAAATCAAACATAGATGAAAATAAAAATATCTTTCATGAAATAAATACAAGAATAGAAAACCAACAGTCTTTGACGGAGAATATATTTAATAGTATTGAAGGTCTTGCAGAAGTGACGGGTGAAATAAAATATGTATTTTCTCAAGAATACAAGAGCTTTAAAAAACTCGTAGAAACAAGTGAACAAATTGAAAATGAAACAAGATGACTTTCTAGAAGCAGTAAAGCAAGAGGGATTAGAACTTGAGGAAGTCCTGGAGAAGGTAGATGAACTTAAATCTTTGAATAGCCAAATTGGCAAGTTAAGCAAAATAACTGAGTTGATAGCATCAGGTAAGTACTTTTCTTACTATCCCAATAGTCACCAACTTTCTCCCGAACATCCTTTCTTAAAACTTGCGTCTAACTTTAATAAAATGGTCAAAGAAATCAAACAATACCAGAATTTCTTGGAAGATAAAATTAAAGAAAGGACCAACGCTCTAGAGCAGAAAAATAATGAGCTAAAAATTCTTTTAGAAGAAGTGAATGGATTGAAAAAGCAACAAGATAAGGATTATTATTTAACCTTAGCG
>JBCCIA010000072.1:0-17338 GCA_039028475.1 Spirochaetota bacterium
GTATAGTTGTTACAAAGATACAATTTCTATTGGGCAAAAGAGTATTAAGGCTTTACAAACTGGATTTTATGTTTTTAGTTTTCCTGTAGAAATCTCGAATGGTTGGCAAGATGAATGTGAAAGTCTTCTCAAATCGGAGCGCTTGCCCTTTTCCTGGCGGCAAATCTTCCCACTCCGCAAACGCAATGGTGGTGTGGCATCTCTGAAATTGCAACTGGACAATAAATCACAACAGATGCTCTTAAAGGGAGAAAAATGGTAACAATTGTATGGATTCACTCGATTTATCTACGCAGAAGCCTAAATAGAGCTCTATTTCAATAGATATGGTACAGTTTGATTTTCTTATACATATCTTCTTCTAACTCTGAAAATGATTTGTAAAAATCCCAATAGTCCTTGCCTGTATCAATTGCAGTACGAAAATCTGTTGTTCCCCATAACATATCTAGCCAATAACGTTTGCCACTTCTGCGCCAACGGAACTGCTTAGGGTAGAACTTTTACAGAGTTTGTAAGAGAATATAGCCTGTTCGTATAGGATCGTAATTTATATTTACGATACTTAGACGCAATCCTTTGCAAATCTTCCCTGCGTAAGGGCCAAAATCGGGCTTAAAATAGGCTACTTGGTAATAATAGTTTCTATTGGAGGTTTGGTTGAGCGTGCTCGCTAGTGTATCTGGATTTTGAAACCAAGGAGCACCAAAGTAGACAAAAGGTGCTTGGGTTCCCCTCCCGACGGAAACATTGACCCCTTCTAATAGAACCAAAGCGTAATAATTCCGCGCAGAGTCTAGGTTTGGTAAATTGGGAGACGGAGTATTCCAGGCGATTCCTGTTTCTTCAAAACTGGTGCCTCGCCTATAATTTTTTACAGTAATGACAGTTAAATTTACTTTGCTGTCAAGAAATGCGTGGTTGTAGTAAGAAGCTGATTCACCGATGGTTAACCCACTGATAAATAGGGAAGGGAATTCTCCCGCAAAATTGTACAATTTGGGCAACATCATTTGTCCTCTGGGGGGGAAATGAATGCCTGGATTTATATGGTCCAATAGTACCAAACGCACATTTGTTTGCAGCGCGTCCATCACTCGTTTTAAGACAGTTAGGTAGGTGTAACAGCGCATTCCTACGTCTTGTACATCAAAAATTACAGCGTCTACTCCTGCTAGCAAACTTTGCAATTTCTGTTTTTTGGTTCTGTATATGTGGTAGATAGGTAATTTGAATATGGTATCTATGTCCTGTGAAGTAGAGCTAAACTCCTCTTCTAATCCTAAAAAGCCATGTTCTAATCCTAGCAAAAACTCAATTTTTACAGAGTTTTCGCGAAACTTTTGGCTAATTTTATTAGGATTTTGGCCAATCCCTGATGGATTAGTGATCAAAGCTACTTTTTTTCCTTTCAGAGTGGGCAGTACATCTTTGTAAAATGTAGTATCCGCTGTAACGATATCCGTACCTAGGGGGTGTTTTCGCACGATATAATTTTTATAATTGCTTCTAGTGAAATTACAGCTTAGCCAATAGGAAATAAAAAATAAGCTAAATAAGAGTATGATTTGTTTTTTCATTTTTACTATCTATGTATGGGAAATTCCAGTTCAATATTGACACGTATATCATCACTAGGATTATTCGATGTATGAAATTTTACATTGTTTGCAGTGACTCGTCCGTTTAATTTTTGCATTAGTTTCGAAACTAGAGTTAAGCCTAGGCCGAAATCTAAGGATTCGTACTGTTCGTCTACGTGTTTGGTCAAACGAAAGAATGGTTCGAAAATTAGCCTCTGGTAGCCTTCCTCTATGCCTAAAATATCTTTTTCGTCTAGACGAAGTCCCATTGGTGTATTTATAATACTCATGGTGACATTCAAATTGTCTGAATTGAAGAGAAATATAATATCAGAATCTGCTAGAGAAAATTTGCAGGCATTGATGATGAGCTCTTCCAATGCTTTTTTTAAGAACTTTGGCTCTACCATAACTTGCAGTTGGCTGAGGTCTGATTTGAGGTCAGAGATTTTGATATTTTGGTTCTTCAATTTGGTAAACCTTTTCATATCAGCTTTGGTAGTTTGTAGCATCTGGTAAAATTCCTGCATAGTAATGGGGTTTAGGCTTAATTCTTTGTCTATGATGTCATAGATTTCTGAGAACATTTCCAATACTTTTTTGCAAGTGTCTGCGCTTGCTCGCAACAAGTTCATGGTTTTTTGGTTGATGGAGTAATGACCATCCACCTCTTTGATTTGTTGCGAGATAAAAGAAATGAGTGCGAGTAGGCTACCAAAGCCAGCTCCTTGGGAGAGAGATGTTTTCAAATTGTAGAAGAGGAAACTATCTGTTTTGGTGATGTCCCTACTGCGAACGTCTTCCTTCCAACGGTTCCAAGCGAGTTGCTTCTCTGTACGGTAGATCTGTTCTTGCGCCAGTGATTCTTTGATGCTTCTCAGTTCCGATACTTCAAAAGCTCTTTCAATTTTGAGTGCCAGAGTGTCAAAGTCGGGTGGCTTGGAAATATAGTCATAGACCCCCTGCTTCATGATTGCAACGACTTGTGAGACTTCTGAAACTGCTGTAAGTATAAGAAATAGTGGTTTGTAACCAAGTTTTTTTATTTCGCGCACCAACTCTAAGCCAGTCATATTAGGCATTTGGTAATCAGACAAGATGATAGGAAAGTATTCTTCCTGGAAAATTTTGAGTGCTTGTTTTCCATCTTCTGCTGTGGTAACATTATAGCCCAAATTTATTAGGAATGTTTGCAAACCTAATAATAGAGCAGGATCATCATCGATAATAAGGATTTTTCTTTTGTCATCTTTGTGAGGGCTTATATCTTGGTTCATATCGTCTTATGGTACCTAGGGAGTAATATTTTTGAATAGGTATTAGACTCGTCCATTTTCATGATTTCTACTACTTTTTCGGGGTGGGTGAGAGTTGTTTGAGGTTTTACAAGTATCTTTGACTGTCTCGTGTTCATGAATAATTTCAAAAGGATCTGTCAGTTTATCTTTCTAACAAGATTAGACTCATTTTACATCAGACTTTTACTATATCTCTTCCTGCCGTAATGTCAATATTTAATTTTTTCTTGTAAGCTGAATGCTGATTTTTGTAGGTTGATCGAAGAAACTTAGCTTATGAGACAGATGTTACGATAGGAAAGATAAGTTCGTAAAAAATGAATAAGGGATGGAGTTGTATATGAATTCGTTTTACACAATTATTTTACTAGGATTGTTTGTACTGGGTCCGATTTGGGCGCAAAAAACCCCAAAATGTATTTCAGGCAATTGCCAAAATGGTACGGGACTTCGTTATATTTATGAGAATGGTAGAGTGATCGCAAAATACAAGGGAAGCTTTACGGGTGGGCAATACAATGGCAATGGCCAACTGTTGCAGATAGGTTTTAAATATAGGGGAGGGTTTCGTATGGGAAAACCGCATGGCCAGGGGTATGCAATCTATAAAGGAGGAGCAAAATACAAGGGAGGCTTTGTAAATGGCAAACCCGAGGGTAGTGGAATCTATATTGTTTCAGGAGTGAGTGCGTACAAAGGTGGCGTGCGAGCGGGTTTGTACCATGGTAAGGGAATTTTAGTCTATTACAACGATGCAAAGTTTCGCAAGTATACCGGTTATTTTGCCAATGACAAAAGAGAGGGAAGAGGGGTTATGGAATACAAGAATGGAGAGGTATACGATGGAGAGTGGCGGGGAGATATGCGAAACGGCAAAGGCAAGCTGAGTAAGGTTATCCATTCCGGACAGTGGAGAAACGATAGACCTGTAAAATAAGACAGTTTGTAAGTTTTTCGCTTTCAGGATATGTTTCTTTTTTCATCCTGGTTTTGGAGATATTTTTTTTATGCGTGGTATAATTGAGTATTTTTTAGATAAGGGCATCTTTATCAACCTACTTACAGCTTTGCTACTATTGATCGGTGGTTTTAAGGCTGCTAGTATGAACCGAGAAGCCTTTCCCAATATTAATTTTGATATTGTTACAATTACCACCGTCTATCCAGGTGCTTCACCCGCGGAAGTCGAGAAATTAGTTACCAATCCTATCGAAGAAGCGATCAAAGCAGTTGATGGTATCAAAGAATACCGTTCAGGCTCTATAGAAAATCGTTCCGGGATTGTGATTACAATTGATCCAAATGTTGATGATCCAGACAAGGTTGTTGAGGACATCCAGTCTGCAGTGGATGGTGTAGAAGATTTACCCGAAGATGCTAAAAAACCACTTGTACAAGAGATTACTTCCTCGCGAACGCCAGTGATAGAAGTGAGTATTGGTGGAGTGCTGCAAGATGGAAAGCCTATTTTAAGTGAAAAGCAGTTGAAAGAGCAAGCGGAAATTTTAGAAGATATGATTCTGGAGCTACCTGATGTAGGGCGTATCGTGCGCAAAGGCTACCGGAATACAGAAATGCATGTTGATGTGAATCCAGAGCTTTTGGACCGTTTTTCGATCAGTCCAGAAGTTGTAATCAATGCGTTGAATAAAAAAAATATCAATTTTCCTGGTGGAAATATCATACAGGATGGTAAGGAATCCATTGTCCGAACAGTGGGAGAGTTCAATACCCCCGAAGAAATTGAAAATGTCTACTTACGTTCCAATGACGCTGGTCGTTATATTCGTCTGGGAGATGTTGCAAATGCCAGAGAAGATTTTGAAGATGCCGTTTATTTGGATAAAGTGAACAGTTTATTCTCCATTGTTCTCACAGTCATCAAGAAGGAAAAGGGAGACGCGATTTCACTTGTGGATCAGGTGAAAGAAATTGTAGACCATTACCAAGAAAATTATTCCTACCGCACCCAGTCTCCCAATGCAAAGGCCGTCTCATTTTTTGTACGGCAGTACAGCGGTTATTATGATATGCTAAAAGAGAACCGCAATGAGCTTTCTATCCAAAAAATAAAAGCTCCCCCTAGTTTTTGGGACAAACTGTTTAATAGAAAAAAAGATCTAGAGAAGCGTAGAGCGGAAAATGATCGTACTATAAAGTTTGTTAGAGACATTGATGTATCGATTGGTGTGCAAAATATTGTATCTCTTGCCTATGTAAATGATATGTCTAAATACATTCGTCGCCGTTTGAACGTTCTGGTTTCCAATGGTGTTACCGGGTTCTTTCTCGTTGTCACATCACTGTTTTTTTTCTTAGGCTGGCGTATTTCATTGATGGTAGCTATTGGTTTACCTCTGACCATTGCTATGTCTTTCATTGCCATCGATGCTTTTGGTTTGACCTTAAACCTAATCTCTATGATGGGTCTTATCATTGTAGTAGGGATGCTAGTGGATGATGCCATCATTATTAGTGAAAATATTTTTCGTTACATAGAAGAGGGGATGGACCCACGTGAAGCCTGTATCAAAGGTACCCATGAGGTAATCGCACCTGTTACTGCTACCATCTCCACGACAACCGCCGCGTTTGCACCTCTATTATTTATGTCCGGGATTTTTGGGAAATTTGTATTTTCTATACCCCTCGTCGTGATCATTGCTTTGGCTTCTTCGCTCTTGGAAGCATTTTTTGTTCTGCCTTTGCATGTCTATGATGTCACTAAAAATAGCAATCTAAAACAGAACCAACAGGATGCAGAAGGAAAGGCATTCATACGTTTTCGAGAAAAAATATACCGACCTGTTTTATCTTGGTGTTTGCGGCATAAATACTTGACTGTTTTGATTTTGAACTTTATCTTTTTCTTTTGCATCGGTTTGTTGGTCAACTTTGGCCGTTTCAAACTATTTCCTGGTGGTGTCGAGGTTTTCCGAATCAAGTATGAGGCTCAAACTGGTATGACCTTAGAAGAGACAGAAAAGTTTGCCAGGGCAATTGAAGCTACGTTGGATAAGTTGCCCGAAGGAGAGGTAGAAAACCATATCACTCGTGTAGGAATACAACAGAAAGATGCCAATGATCCTTTCACCAAGCGTGGTAAACACTTTGCCAATTTAATCGTCTATTTGACGCCCGATGATGATAGAAACCGTACAACAGAAGATATTATTACAGATGTCCGTAATAAAACGCAGTGGTTGTTAGACCCAAAGTTACGTAAAGACAAGACTGTTACCACGCCACCGAAAGAGTTTGCGCAATATGCTGGTAAGCTGGTAGCTTTAGACTTTGAAAAAATGCAGGGCGGTCCTCCGGTTGGAAAACCTATTGCGATTGAGATTACCGGAGACGATTTCACCGTCTTACAAGAAATTGGTGAGAAATACAAAGAAAAGATGCGTGCAGTAGATGGTGTGACTGACATTGATGACGACTATATCACGGGTAAGGACGAAATCCAAGTCAGCATCAATGAGGGCTTAGCATCGCAGGCGGGAGTTTCTATCTTTCAAATCGCAACTGCTATCAATACCGCCTTCAATGGAACCGTTGCTACTACCATCAAGCGCGCCGATGAAGAGGTAGATGTACGTGTGCGTTTCCCCGAGAAATACCGCGATTCTATCTCTGCTCTAAACAAATTGTCGGTTATGAACCAGGTTGGTAATCTCATTCCTGTCTCCAGAATGCTTAGTTTTAAAACATCTCCGAGTGTAATGTCGATAAACCATTTGGATGGAAAGAGGCTACTAACGGTCACTTCCAACGTAAATGAAAAGAAAATAACCTCGCGGGCTGCCAATATACAGATCAAAGAAAAAACTTTTGCTATCGCCAATGGCTATCCTGGCTACCGAATTCGCTTTGGTGGCGAAAACAAGGACACAGAAGAATCCCTACAAAGTTTGGGACGGGCTTTCCTCGTAGCTTTTATCATTATTTTTATGATTTTAGCATCGCTCTTCGGTTCGCTTATCCAGCCGATTATCGTTGTCGCCGCTATTCCCTTTTCCTTTATCGGTGTGATCATCGCTTTTGTCACACACGGGCATTACTTTAGCTTTTTGAGTATGATTGGTATCGTAGGCCTTTCGGGGATTGTTGTCAATGACTCTATCGTTCTGGTAGATTTTGCCAATAAATTGCGAGCGGAACACCCCGAATACACCAATTATGATGTTATGCTAGAGGCAGGACTTATACGTTTGCGACCAGTTCTCCTGACAACGGTTACTACTGTTTTGGGTATTTTACCTACCGCTTATGGTGTTGGTGGAGAAGACCCTTTCTTGGTCCCTATGGCTATGGCTATCGGTTGGGGTTTGGCTTTTGCTTCTTTCCTAATTCTTTTAGTCATTCCAGTACTCTATGTGATTTTGTTTGATATCTTCGATTGGTTTGGCAAGAAGCAAAGAAAAGGGAGAGATTATATGGAGAACGCTGCCTAGTAAGTATTGCACAACTCACCGGAGCTGGTATTTTTTGAATCGCTCTTTTCTGCTATTGGCACGGAACTTTTCCCTCTCGCGTAGTTTTCGCCGGTGCTCTCCACGTTTGGAGCGAAAGCTTTGGATCACTTCCAAGCCACGGTTGCGGTACTGTGCGTCGCCGTAGGCTTTGTACTTTCCTTGGATTTTCTTAGAAGGTTTTTTTTGCAGGAAAGATTTTATCTCGTTGTGGTTGAGCTTTGCTTTTGCTTTTGCTTTATTTTGCAAGTTTGCTGGTAGCTGTTTGTTCGACCAATCCTCTTCGTAGCCGTCAAAGTTCATATAGTTTCCCTTCTCTTGGGGAGAGCTGTATTCCTCGTCTATAGGGGGAGACACAAGAGGTTTTGCATGCGGCTTTTTCCAGGAGTTTTTAGTGCCGTCATAGATATAGATCTGTGAACGGGGCGGAGTGGTATCCTTTTTAGGTCCTTCCGGGCGTTGCTTTTTCTTTTTTTGGCCATCTTTTTCTAAGCTGAAGTCGTAGAGGAAGCGTTTGGGTTCTTGTAAAATCTCGCCCTTAATGTCATCACCTAGAACGATATAGTTTCGTAGCATATAGTCACCCAAAGAGTTCCAAAGAATTTTTTTCTGTGCAACCAGCTCCCATTCGCTTTGTGAACAACTGCATGGGTCCATGATGACATAGATGGTTGGGTCTTTTTTCGAAGCATTGTCAGGGATTGTAGGTGTACTTGTACATTGCCACAATACACTACCGAGTAGAATACTAAGGATTATTTGTTGCATTTTATTCCTCTTCTGCCGCGACCTTTTGCAATTCTTCTGCTTCTTTCTCTCCCAAATACATGCGAATGAACCAGTGTCCGAGATAGATAAAAGCAGTAGAGGCAATAGCGACTAGCATTTTATAAGTGAAATTCGAATTGGAAATATCCATGATCTTGTCCAATGCCATGCCTTGTCCAATACCAAAGGCGATGTAGATCACGATATAGGAATCTATCAGTTGGGAAATGATGGTAGAACCTGTTGCCCTAAGCCAAATATACTTCCCAGAGAATTGCTTACGGAGAAAGTTGAAGACATAAATATCTATGATTTGCCCTATTAGATAGGCGATGATGGAGCCTATAATGATCCATTTTGAATTGAAAAAAACTTGCGCAAAGGCTGCATCGCCTACGGGCGAATCTGGGATAGCTGGAATTTCTAAGTCTACTAGTATGAGCAAATAGGCAAAAAATACCATGGTCATGCCTATATAGGTGGTAAAGCGAGCAATTCGTTTTCCATAAAATTCGTTGAGGATATCTGTAATGACAAAAGTCACAGGGAAGGGAATCACCCCTAAAGTTAAGGTCCATTGCCAACTTAAGAGCTTAAATTGGATAAGCTTGGCTCCTGTCAACTCAGCCATCAAAAGAAAAGTCAAAAAGACCGATAGGAGTACGAGGTATAGTTTTATTGCTTTGGTCAATTTCATAGTGGTTTTACTTTACTAGAGCTTTTTTGCTCTGAGAAGGGGTGGTATTTGAGTTCTATATGTGGGTTTTGCATGCCTTTTTCTTCTACATTCAGTTCTCCACTGATTTCGATATTTTTATAAAAGCATAGGCTTGGATTTTTACTCTCACAAAAAGAAATTCGGCTAGAGATCTGAAACTCGCCATCCTGTAGGGGGAGTTTTAGAGTAAAGTGGTAGGGATATTGCTTCTGCTGTCCTTGGTCTGGTAAAATTTTTAGAGAAGTGTTTGCCGTCGAAAACTGTGGTTGGAAAAACTCTTCGTTGCTGTTCCATTGGTATTTTTTGCCTAGTACAATGCTGAGAGAAATACTTTCCGACCTAGGTGAAATGGAGATTTGTGCCAGGGAAAACTTAGCAGAATGTTCATTTTCTAAGGGATGGATGGAGTCATCTTTACTTTGGAAATGAAATGTGGAGACTTCCCCTGTAGCTAAATCTATGCTACGTACCAGATGGTTGTTTCTGTCCGCCACATACATAGTATTTTCTAAGATTGCCAAACCACTCGGCTCGTGGAAGGAGCTCTCCTGGGCACTGCCATCCTTATTGCCTATTTTGCCGCTACCAGCAAATGTATGGCATTCTCTTTTTTGCGGATCGATTGTTTTGATCTTATGGTTGTAGGTATCCGCTAGGTAGAGTTTTCCGTGGTGTTCCAGAACCGCCAAGGGGTGTTGCAAACGGGGACTGGGGTATGTACCATCTGTGTCACCAAAATCAAATAGACCCTTGCCAACAATCGTTCTTATTTCTCCGTTTGCTACAAGGTCAATCGCTCGAACCGCACTTACCTCGCTATCTGCAACGTACAGTACGTTTTCTCCTTTGCTGAGACCAGATGGCTGTGCAAGGGCTGCTTGGCGGTGTTTGCCATCAAACAAATTTTCTCTTCCAGAACCAGCGAGAACAGATATAGAGTCATTCTTTAGATTGACTTCCCAGATCTGGTGTGTACCTGCCATAGCTATGTAGAGTTTTTCCTTATCTCGTAGCAGATCCCAAGGAGAATTCAATGCTACCTCGTGGGCTTTGCCTTCCACATTGAAAATCTGTGCCTGCTCTCCGGTTCCCGCAACTGTTTTGACATAGTCGTTGTGAAAGTTAGCCTCTCGGATGCTATGATTCCCCGTGTCGGCTATGTAGAGCAAATTTTCATGGAGAAAAATTCCGTGTGGTGAATGGAACATTGCCTTCTGGAACACACCATCCTTTTTACCCGGTTGTCCCGAACCTATAACCTTGGTGATCTTTTTCTCTTCGATAGAAACAGCCAAGATACGGTGGTGGTTGGTATCTGCAATGTAGAGTGTCTTCTCTTTTGCATCAATGGCGAGCTTACTCGGAAACGAAAGTGTTGTAGAGAAAATAGCATCTTTCTTTTTTGCTGTTTCCGTTACCGGACTTGGGTTGAAAAGGTTCTTTTGTGAAAATGTTTTGTGTACGCTTTCAATGAGTTCAGAAAACAAATGGTAGATTCCTTCCCCGGTATGTTTTCCAATGATCTTTCCCTCTGGATCGATAATGACAAATGAAGGCCAGTAGTTTAAGCCATAAGCCTGCCACAATTTAAAGTCTTTGTCGTGGATGACGGGGTAGGTAATGGCATGTCTTTGCAATGCCTTTTGCAAACTTTTAGAGTTTTTTTCATGGTTGTATTTGGGAGAATGTACCCCAATGACCAGTAGCTCGTTGGGCCATTCTGACTGCAAGCGTTTGAGTTCAGGAATTACGTGGTGGCAATGGATGCAAGAGTACGTCCAAAAGTCTAGTATGATAATTTTGCCCAGAAGAGATTTCAACTTGAGCGGCTTTTCTGTATTGAACCACTCTGCATTTTTGGGAAAGGGAGTTGCCCCTTGACTACCGCTAATTTCAGAAATGGTTTGGCTTGGTTTTTCTTTCACTATTGTTCTTTCTGCACAGACATGGATCAGAAGGCTAAAGCAGAGCAGGCTAGCAATTCTCATGTCACATCAGCATATTGAAAACCGAGCTTTTCTTTCTCTTACTCTTTATTGCTATCTCTTCGTACAGCTCTTCCATTTTGTTCACGCTTAGACCTAACTCGTGTCCTTTGGCAATCTCAATAGAGTTTTTGGAGAATTCCTGGTAGGTTTCCGCAGAGCTTAGAACTTGGATAGTCTTTTCACTCAACTCTTCAGCTTGGAAGGGAGCAGCGTTGTAACCATTTTTACCTTCTTGGATGAGCTCTGGGATGGCATAAGATTTTACACCTACCGCAGGTAAACCGCAGGCAATCGCCTCTAGTATGACTAGCCCTTGTGTCTCCATAGTAGAGGCTGTTAGAAATAAGTCATGCTGCGGGTAGTGCTTGGGAAGTTCTGCGTGTGCCAGAAAGCCTGTAAAAGTAATCTTATCTTGCAAGCCTAAGTTTTGCGCTTGTCGTTTCAACGATGGTAGGGCGGGGCCGTCACCGATGATAGTCAATTCAGCTGTGGGAAACTTCTTTAGAATAAGCTGGAATGATTTGATGACTACATCGCAGTTCTTTTCGTAAGAAATTCTCCCTACGTGCAGGATTTTAGGGTCTTTCGGAAGGCTCTTAACTGTGCCAGTAAATTTGGAGAGATCCATTCCGTTAGAAATGACGTGGATAGGCTTTTTGATGCCGAACTCCATGAGTTGATCGCGTAGTAGGTATGAGGGAGAAACGACCCTATCGCATTTGTCATAAAAATAATTGCAGAGTTTGAGAAGGATTTTCTTGTTGATGTTGAATTTATCTGTTTTGACGATTTTGAGCAAATCTTTGAGGTTCAGTTTATCGAAACGACTCATGATGGAGAAGAATTTGTCTATTTTTAACAAGCGGTAGATGGAAATATAGGCGTCTTGCTCGGAGATTAGCGTATGGTAGGTTCCTATAGTAGGAATCCCGTATTTTTCGGAAGCTGTCAGTGCGTATTGTCCGAGAACTCCTGGTGTGTGTATGTGGATGAGATCCGGTTGGAACTCAGTAAGAATGCGTTTGATGCGGTTAGGACTGGGGAGAACCATCTTGACATCTGGATAGCTGGGAAGAGATGCGCTCATGAATCGTTCTACACTTACCTGTTCATTGAGTCGCGAAAAATCGTCTTTGCCATAGCCAGGAGCAAAAATAATAAATTCATGTCCTTTGGCAGAAAGTAACTCGGAAAAGTTTTTGATGGATACTGCTATACCGTCGATTTTGGGTAGAAAGGTGTCCGAAAAATAGATGATCCGCAATTGAACCTCCTCAGGTTCTTTCTAGTTTGAGGAGGTTTCCTTCGCTTGTCAATAGATAAATCAGCAGAAGCAATAGTTTTGTTGTATGCATTTTCCTCTTAGGCTTCCCCCCGTGCAGGGTAGGCTATTTTGATGATAAAATTCAAGGAAGTGAGTAGTTCAGAAAAATGTGGTCTACTAAAAGGCATGGTTTGTACGCTAGAGGCGTACAGGCGTTGGTCCGGTTTGATAAGAAACAGACCAGGTTCTGTAAATAATTCGGGTTCGCCTTCTTTGATACCTTTTGATAGGAATAAGCCCCATTTTTTTCCTTCTTCTAACGAGAATTCATAGCCTATCTTCAGCTTGTCAAGCCCCCATTCTTGGCGTGTTTTTTCCGCTCTTTCTTTGCTATCGCTACTGATGGCAATGGTTTCTATTCCTAATGCATGAAATTCGTCTAGTTTGCTTTGCAAGTCCTTGAGATAGGTTTTGCAGATAGGGCAATGGTAACCACGGTAAAAAACAATCATGGAAAACTTGACATCATGGTAATTTGCATAGCTCCAAGTTTCTCCATCTAAGGTATGGATTTGCAATTCTGGGACATAGGTTTCTGGTTTGATCATAGTGGAGTATCCTTTTCTTAATCAGGAACGATCGTTCTTTTATGCTTAGACTCTCTCCAAAAAGGAAGTTCTCTAGAAAATAGTATTTTTTAAAAGGTAGAGTTGTTACTTGCAAGCAATCTTGGGATAGCCTGCAAGCTGTTTGCATATGTCTAAGTTTGGCGAAATGTTTTATTTGCCGTAGGTATTGTCTCTGGGAACGCCTTTCCATTTCCACCCTTTGGGTGTATGGCAAGATAGGCAGTTCTGGAGAATAGGGTCAGCTTGTATTTTCTTTTTGAAAGATACTAAAGCGTGCTTTTTTTTAATGTGATCGCTGTACTTGGTTTTGACAATCTTTGAGGTTCCTCTTTTGATCATGGAGCCATTTCCCGCAGTGAAAAGAATTTTCTTTTTTTGCAAATTGCCTACTTCTACCTTACCATGGCAGATACAGTTGAAAGCCTTTTTGTTTTTCTTGTCATATATGGTTGCAAAGGCCGTTCCGCGTACTCCAGCTGTGGAAGTCACTGTGCTGGCGTTAAAACCTTTTTTGGCATTGCGGATTTTGAACCAGCCAAAACCTTTTTTGATCTTGACCTTTCCGGCTTTTTTATTTGTGGGTAGGCTTTGCATATGGAAGGTTGTTTTAGGCATGAGTTTGAACTCAGACTTGTTGTAGACAAGGGTTACATAGGAAGCATTTCCAGTAACGATTGTTGCATTTTCCTTAATTTTATCTCCTAGGCGTACACGTCTATATTTTGCTTTTTTACCTGGTTTGGCCTTCTGCCAAACTTTGCCTACTACAAAAGAAACTACTGCTTTTTTTGCCTGTAAGCTAGAAACTAAGAACATAGATGCCAATAATAATGGTATAAATTTGTACATTTTTTGCCTCACTAGTATACTTGACTAAAAGATATTCGCTTTCCTTAGGAATTGCAAACGAAATTTAAAAATTTAGGCTTGCTTTGAAAAATAGTTGCCTGTCGGTTCTATCTAAGTAGGCCACAATACCTGCCGGAGTGCGAGTGGTAAATTGCTGCAAATACGCACTTTCCGTACTCAACTCTCCAGTTTGTGTTTGTATATAGACCTTTTGCGGTTCGCCCTTAGTATCATAATTGCCGACTTCCGAGTAAGAAATCGCTAGTCTCACAGATTCGTCATAGAGGTATTCTAGAAAGCCTAAGTGGCGTCTAAACCTTTGCTTGGAGCGGTAGCGTGCATTTGCAGGGTTGAGAAAGTGAAATATGCCATCTTCTGCTGAGTTGAATACCCAGAGCCGTCCATTATTTCCTGTTCCTGTCTCAAATTTGTAGCCCAGTGTAAATGCTCCCAGGGAAAAGTCTATCCAAGCATAGGCGGCCTTGCCATACAAATCCTGTTCGTAGCGTGGTAGTGCGGTGAGGTCCAAGCGGTCGTATGTTTGTCCGCCATGCCTTCTGCGCACCATTCCACCCATTCCCATATGGAAGGTTTGTTCGGAGACAAAGTCTAGTTCTACCGCAGCACTCTCTGATTTTGTCGCACGTAGATCCTTTTCTAACTGAGTTTGTAGATTGCCATCGTCTGCCAGGCAGGAACTTTTGCCTTCGCGGCATTCATTGCCACTGGTTCCGACTGCATTGGCAAAGCGGGCGATAAAATGTAAGCCACCCCTATAACCTTCCGTCTTTGTTTCCAGGCTGAGGCGTGTATATATATCGAGTCCTGAAGAGTCGGTGTTCTGGATATTTTTATAACCCTCGCCGTTCATCAGACCAACGTAGAATTGCAAGAATGAGTATTGGAATACGCTAGAAAGGCCAAAGTCCGCAGCGGCTGGTGCAAAGCCTAAAATTTCCAGAGGTGCTCTGTCGATATAGCGAAAGTGCCAGTATTCCTGCCATTGTGTATAGACGTGTGGTAATTCTTGGATACCAAAGATCAGGCGTGTTTGTAAATCTCCGAGCTGCCACTTCTTTTGTAGGTTGGCCCGGCGGATTTGCAAGATGTAGGGGTTGGATTTGTTGCCTCCATCGACGGCAGTGGAATCGCTGAGAGAGCTATTTCTACTGACTTCTCCCCAAACTTCCATCATCAGGTCTTTTTCTTCCCACTCTTTGGAGAGCATGATGAGTGTCCACGGCATGGAAAATCCTGTCCTATCGTTGGGAGCTGTATCAGATAGACCATTAGAAGAGTCGCGCAGCCGGTAGCCAAAGGTTGGTGTGATGATGGCACCCAGCTTGAGTCCGAAGTACGCATCTGGTTCGTCTTCCTTGGCGGTGATGATTTTTTCGGGGAAAAGGCTACTTGGTATAGAGAAGAGGAAAAGCAGCAACAAGCATTGCTTTAGTTTTGCGATAGATACTTGGAACTTCATACTCTTTGCTTTAGAGTCTGCCTAGAGAAAATCCATATTGGCAAGGGAAAATTGTAATTTTTTATGCTATTTCTCAATATTTTCTGCGAGAGTGCGGGGTTTCGTATTCTCAATTTCGAAATCGAGTAGTGGGGAGCGGGAAATGTTGCTATAGTAATGCCAGAAAACGGAGAAAATGATGAAAGATACAAAACTTTTTTTTACAAGACTTCCCAAGGCATTGCAAATAGCTTTTCGCAAAGCACCTGTATTTGTTGTGTTAGTGTTACTTGCGTTGTTTGCGATGACTGCTTGCAAGAAGAAATCCCCCACTGTTACTGCTGTGCCTCGTTGTACAGAAGAGAACGTACCTGAGCATTGCGACTGTGTTGATGGCAAGTTGCAATGCGAGAGAACGCTTTTGCTGTTTGCTAACTTTGACGGTAGGGCTGCCAGCGATCTCTCTACTTATGGACATGAGCTGACTGCATCCAACGTTGCGTTTCCAGCAGAGCCATCTGGTAGGGGAGCTGTGAGTTCTTATTCTGGACAAAACAGTTATATCAAAGTTCCCAATGTTGATACTCTAAACCCAACTAAGCAGTTGACAATTGCAGCTTGGATTCGCCCGCATAGTGCTGGTGTAAATTCTGGCCACGAACAGAGAATTATCCAAAGGGATGAGCACACCTGGGGATTTTTTATGTATGCTGGTGAGGATCAGATTACGTTTTATACCGACACCGACGCAGTACGTGATGATCAGAGTTGGATACAGCGAAAAGCCAAAATTACTCTCGATACCAAATACACCCATGTAGTTGGAGTATTCGATGGTAGGCGAAAGATCATGAAGCTGTACATTGATGGCGAGTTAGTACCAGAACCGAATGACGCAGAGCAACCACCACGAAACACATTGAATACTCCTGATAGGGACATGTTTATTGGAGCAAATCATTTTATGAACGGCCAAGCTACAGCTCCCTTTATCGGTGATCTCGATGAGGTTCGGATTTATTCCCGAGCACTGACGCAGCTTGAAATCAAAGCGATCATGAAGTTAAGCGACCCGAATGTAAGAACAGGGAACCAGGAATAACTAGCTCGTTATAGAGCGTAAAATGAACAAGCGGTACTGCCAGTTAGGTGGTATCGCTGTTTGTGTTGGTTGAAGTCATCTAAAGTTGATACAATCTATTATTTATACCAAACCAGATCGTAGACCCATAAAGCATAATTACAGAACAGTTCTGTTATATAACTATGCGAAAAAAAGTGATTCCACAAGTATGGTAGACTATAGGATAATACGGAGATAGATACTAGAAGGAAAACTGCCCAGCTAGAAATGCAAAGTGCAGTCAAATAATATTGCACCGAAGATACTGATTTTCTTTGTTGTTTTATGACTTCTTGAGGGGGTTCTGCACTGGTTGATATTTTGAGATTATTAATGACAAAGCTCTTAAGGCGTGGGAAAGAAAATAGATTGTTGATGGCGATACCCGCGAGAGCGACAAGGAAATGCAAAGTCGTAGGGACTAAGGAAGTGAGAAGCATGAATATCACCCAAAGGTTATCTTTATTCCACGGAGTTTGTTTTACGTGAAGAATTATGTTTAGGACATTTAGGTATTTTTCTTTTTTCAATAATATAATAAAGAATTGTTCTAAAGCTATACCAGCAAAGATTAGAATGGCGATCATCAATAATAAGAGAAAAATTGCAATGGCAAGGTCTTGCATTGCTAATGAAACATTTTTTTTAAGATTGTGTTTATTATCTAGAATATCAGCGAAATACTTGCTAGAAACTGCAACTGAAAGTAAATCAGGTATTGAATTGATTGCTGGAATTAGGATTAAGTAAAAAAGATAAATAGCTCCTGCTTCTAATCCTTTTCCCACTCCCTTTATTACTTCTCCTACCATTATTACTACTAATATTACTATTATTACAACTCCTAGAACTCCTCCTGCGTTCCTTATTCCTAATGCTCCTGCTACGATTACTCCTCCTACTACAACTATTCCAACTCCTCCTTTAACACCTAATATTACTATTCCTAATATCACTCCTAATACCACAACTAATAAGAACAATAAAGAGAAAGTTACTCTTCGCAACCAAGTATTGTTCTCTTTCAGTTTTGAAGAAATTATATGGCTAAATTTTTCCAAATTTCGGGAAAAAACAAATAGAGTAAGTAATAGTAAGCTAAAGGAAACGCCGTTTCTCAAAGCGGCGCTCGATGACGCGTCGATCAGCTATCGCATCGCCACCGGCACCCTGGTCTACGACACGCA
>JBCCIA010000073.1:0-17300 GCA_039028475.1 Spirochaetota bacterium
CACATCCATTAAAAAAGTTTGTTTAAAATTGTTTGTTTATTTAATTTTTTGGAATCGTAACGCCAAAACACACCCAAAAAAACTTATTTCATGCACCAAAAAAAACGACTCGATTGGGAACTGAACAAGAAATAGGCACAGGCTTCGGTATGCCTTTAGTACAAAAATTCTTACATGCTTATGGGGGAGATATTTTTATAGAATCAGTTTCGGTAGATATAGACAAAGAAAATCATGGAACCAAAGTATCCATCTTGATTCCGATGATTTCAGAATAGTTTATGACTTCTTTTTAGCTCTTTTCTTTTTCGCTACCGCTTTCTTTTTACTCGGCTTTCCTACAGCTTTCTTCTTACTTGCAGTCACTTTTTGCGCAATAGAAGAGGATTTTCCCTCGTTGGCAGCAAACCATACAGAAATAGTGTATATATGGCCATAGTCAGATTCACCTTGGCTCTGACTGACAAACTTAACATCAAAGTTCCCCTTTCCCAAAAAATTATTTATTTCTTCTTCAATCCTTGTGATATCAGTACCACAGAAAGTTTTACACTGCATTCTTTAGTCCTTCTTATTGGTTTGTTTAAAATAAGGTCTGAGTACTTCTCCCCAGATTTTATAACCATTCCTATTGAAATGGATTTTATCGCGGGGACGCCGTAATTCTTGCTTAATTATTGGTTTATCTTGTTCTCGCATCTTTGTCCAGAACTCTATATAGTAAAAGTTTTTGTATTTCTTTTCTAAACTATTTAAAAACAAATTGTACACTGGCGTAATTGTATTTAGCTTTTTACTCGCAATCGGTGGTACGGATAAGAACAAAATTCTAGTTTTAGGCTCCTTGGCTTGGATCAGTTCAACTATTTTTCGTACATTCTCTTCCATTGCAGATAGGCAATTTCCAAAAATAAGATCATTGCCACCTATTTCAATGATGACAGTTTTGGGTTGGACAGACAAAACATCTTTTTCTAGTCGCTGCAAGAGAAGGCTTGTAGTATCCCCACCAATACCCCTCCCATGTATTTCTATGCCGGGAAACTCATTGCGAAGAGTTTCTTGGCCTTCCCCTAAACCATGAAAGATGTGCACCAAACTATCACCCACTATTACCGCGTCAGGCTTACTAATACTTTTATTTCTTTTGCTATATTCACTTCGTATAAGATTCCACTTAATTAGATAGTCCTGATTGTATCTTTCGCTTCGAGAAATCGTATTTCTCTGACAAGCAAAGTCAGGGTCATGGTAGTTGAATCCAAAGTATTTCTGCTTAAGTCCTATCGCTACTTTTACTTTGTGTAAGGTTCTACAAGCGACCAACTCAAGAGATAGAATGATAACGATAAAGAATTTAGATGCTCTCATCATCCTCGTCTAAGGGTTCATTCATACGGAATCTTTTTTGCCAATCGGCAATCTGAGTTTGTACGTAATATTCTGAATCGCATATCCTAAATTCTATGGGATGATTGGTGAGGGTGTCAATTAGTTTGGCTTCGATATAGCCATTTTTTAGCTTGTTGATCTCAATTCTAAATTTCATTTTTATAACCTGTTCTCTTATATATCATAATTTTCCCTCACTATTACTGCGGTCAATCTCTTCTAAGGTCTCTTTCTCATTGTATTTCATAAAAAGCAATATAGCCGCCATACAAAATAATGCAGCAACCGGTCCAGTCAACCGAACTCCCAAGGGATTCTCACCAGATCTCCCCAGCAATAACAAACTACTAAAGACTAAAATCCCAAATGTCTGACCAAACTTCTGCATCAATGTTCTAGCGGCATAAAACAGACCCTCTCTACGTGAACCTGTTTTGATGGCATCCAACTCAGCAATATCGGCAAGAATTGCATTTGGTAGTATTCCCAATATAGCCATGGGAATAGCTGCTATAAATACAACCAGAAATGCCTGAACTTTTGCTGGTAGAGGAACCCAAGTAAAACCAAGAATATATACAAATAAGAATAAAACGAAAAATACTGCAAAACCAACGATTACCAATGGTTTTTTGCCAATCTTTTTTGCGAGTATATTCACTACCGGATACAACAAAAAGGAAAATCCTCCTAGTACGATGAATAATAATCCTGATAACGACTCTTCTTGACCCAACAAAACTGTAATATAATATACTAACCCAGATTGTAATACCGTCAAGCTGAGAAAATATGCAAAATCAGAACTAGCAAAATAAATAAAGCTCTTATTTTTAAATGTCATTTTTAATGCTTCTTTAAATGGCACCGTAGAAGGTTCTGAATGGCAGTATTTCTTTTCATTTACAGCAAAAACCGGAAATATCATGCAAAAGGCAGCAAAAAGACATAAAGCTCCTATTACCTGTTTAATAGCTTTTACTTTGCTCATACCTACACTTGTAATGATACCATCAGGTTTTTTGCTCTCCTCCGTTTTTACATGTAAAAAAGTTCGTTCAAAAGAACCAAAATAAGCTATTTTACCGTCCTTAGAGAATTGTAAAGAATTAGAACCATAGAAATTTCCAGAATATTCTGCGTATTGTTTTCCTTTTGTATCCCAAATTTTTGCTTTTCGATCGCTTCCTATTGATAAGACTCGATCGCTAGTGCCTGGAATAAACCGAACCACACCCACTGTGGCGGTATGGTCGTTGTATTGGAAATTGATGGTACCAGTTTCGATATCCCATACCTTGACTGTCTTATCTTTTGAACCACTCACAAACTCATTGCCACTTGGGGAAAACGCTAAGGAGCGAATAACATCGTTATGACCTATGTATTCTCTTTGTTTAGACAATGCGTTTGTGGAACTTTCATCCAAATTCCAGAGGATTACACTCTTACCAGAACCGCTTGTCAATAGCTTATCACCTTGTGGAGAGAGAGCCATTGCATGGACTTTTCCTTGTGCAACCTTAGTCTTTAGAACACTCTTACCTGCCGTATTCCAGATTAGCACCTTTCCATTTACTGTACCTGCCAGAACATAGCCCTTTTCTTTCGCATAAAGAACCGTGGAAATCGCTGATTCACTCCCCTCAAATTGAACCTTTTGTTTTCCTTCTGGTGTCCATAGGTGTAATTTTTTATCATTTGTACCGATTAATATTTCATCGCCTTGGGGAGAGATATCCATCCCTGTTACTTCTCCTTCACTCACTTGAAACTGACGGATTTGTTTTCCCTTAGCATCATAAACATTTAGCTTACCATCAGAGCCAGCTGTGTACAATTGTTTCTTTTCAGCCGCGTATGCAGATACACTAACACTATCAGGCAAAACGAGGTAGCCATTCCAGATTGCAGGTGCTTGTGCAGCAATAGCAATTCCTAAAAAGTAAGTAATGGATATATAGGTTGAAATATTTAAGCGTTCATTTTGAGTATGGCCAAGTTCAGGAATGAGTGCGAAATATGGGGTAACATATACTGTAAGAAATGTATAAAACCCCAGTAAAACAAATACCATCCAAACTAAATTTCGTGTGGTTAAATAATTGTCGGGGGGCATAAACACTAGAGCACAAAAGAACGCTGCTGGAAGCGTACCCGCAGCCAAAAAGGGTATTCGTCTACCAAATCTAGTGTTTGCACGGTCACTCATATTGGCAATTAAAGGGTCAGTGACAGCATCCCACAAACGTCCTACTGCCGAAACTAAGCCTA
The DNA here is from genome assembly GCA_039028475.1 of Spirochaetota bacterium. Taxonomy (GTDB): domain Bacteria; phylum Spirochaetota; class Leptospiria; order Leptospirales; family Leptospiraceae; genus JBCCIA01. Next base: position 3,667 of record JBCCIA010000073.1, read on the forward strand.
TTGTGTTGAATATAGCAAAAATTGCAATATCAGTTATTAAAATAGGTAGGCCTGCTTCACGCGGAGGCAGATAAAAATAAACGAGCCAAGTCGATATAAGATTGATCAGCAAAGACCATCCTAATTGACCAATAGCATAAAAAATTTGACGACTTAGTGGGAACTTCTCTATAAGCATTGTAAATGATAAACCCTATTGCTAAAAATAAATTCTATGACAATACGATTCTACAACGTGCTTTTTCCACAATAAAAATAAACACCACAAAAGAGAAAAGTACACTCTCCCCAAATTGATTTTAAATAAAGTGAACCTTAGTCTAAAGTCGGTTGGTATTTGTACATTTCCTGAATTGTCTCTTCTTGGTAGAACGACTCATCTTGCGAAATCTCTAATGGCTCCCCAGATGCTGTCTCTGCTACAAAACCGGCATTTTGGATCAGACGAACCGTTTCATAGATGTCACTTCCTTTGACATTCAAATAACCAGAGGCAAACACGGAATTAGCAGGAAACAATGCCATTGCCTGTAAAGGTCCTAAGTGCCCTTCTCTACCGGCAGCCGCACGAATTTCTGCATTGGGATTGACCAAACGAAGCATGATCAAGATTCTTAGGCAGTATTCTGGTGACATAGATTGGACATTCTTTAAAGCATGACCAGAGATTGGAATGAAATAGTTTACCGGTATGGAGGCTACTTGTAAACGGTTCAATTCAAAGGCAACAGAAACCAAATCTTCTTCAGACTCTCCCATACCAGCAATCAAACCACTACAGGCCCCAATGCCATTTTCTTGCAAAACTTCCAGAGTATTGACTCGGTCTTGGAATGTATGCGTACTGCAAATTTCTGGATAGTGCTCCGCCGAAGTGTTTAAATTGTGATTGTACCGGTCTAAACCCGCAGCTTTGAGCTTCTCCGCTTTTGCAGCATCTAGCAAACCAGCAGATAAGCAGACCTTCATACCTAACTCTTTATTGATTCTCGCAATAATGGGGGCTACTTTTTCAATGGAAGTATCAGTAGGCCCCGTACCTGAAGTAACCATGCAGAAACGAAAGGCACCATTTTCTTTGGCTTGTCTGGCACTCGCCATGATTTCTTCTTCTGATTTGAGAGAGTATTTTTGGATACCAGAGTTTGCTTTTTTTCTCTGGGCACAATAACCACAATCTTCCGGGCAATGGCCATTGCGGATGTTGTCCAAAATATGAATTTTTACTTTCTTGGCAAAATATTTTTCACGCAAAAGGTAAGCTGCATGCAAAGATTCAGTTAGTATGGTTTTGCCTTGCAATATTTCCAAAGCAACAGTGCGATTGATGGTGGGTGCTTCTAAAGTTTGGGGTTGCCTTTCAAGTGTTTCCATTACTGGCAAAATCTTAGAAGTTAAGTTTTAGACAACTGGTTTTTTTTATGAATTTGCTTTATCCGCTAAATAATGGTATTTTTATAGCTTTGGAAGAGTCTACTTAAGAGACAAATACAGTTTGAAATTTTTATTTAGCAAGTATTGTAAGTCCTTGTGTATTTACTACAAGTAACCGAAATTTAAAATTATGAGAGCTTTTTTCCTATTATTTCTGCTTTTTTTCCATTTCTTTTCCCATACCAATGCTTCTGACAGAAAGGTTGTATACGCTTTCAAAAGTGCTACAGATCTAAATCATATTAAAATGACAATTATTGGCGAAACGATTTCTATTGAAAAAGCCTCTGTTTTTGAAACAAAACCTGAATACAATATGATGAATCTTGATATTCGCCCAGATACCGTCACCATCAAAGTTCTCTACAACCCAGGAATTCGTGTAGGACAAATCTTATACCTATTAGAAAAAAACCCTAACCATGATGCCTACAAAGATGGTAATATTGTAGGACAGGTTAAGGTAGTTTCCATCTACAAAACTTCCTTTTTTGGTGAAAGGCTGCGCGGTGAAGGCTACCTACGCCTTATTGAAAACAAACCAATGACGGTTGCTATGGAAGTGCATTCGGCCAAAAGACAAGATGCTATCATTGTCAAAAAACAAGGGGACTACTTTGCCCGAAAAGGAGACGTAGCGAATGCGATTCTTTCTTATAAAAAAGCTATCAAGCTAGTACCTCAATATCCAGATGCACACCATGCCTTAGCTTTACTACACAACACAAAGGGGGAAGGTTACATTTCCGCAGGCTTTGAATTTTTACAAGCCTGGAAACACCGCAGCAAATTTCGTGAGAAAAACGATAAATTCCGCTTTTATATCGACTATATCCGTTATCTCAACCAAAAATTTGAAAGAGAAAGTGGAGTTTCAGCTGGAAAGGATCTAGCCAAAGCTATAACTGTTTTCAAAGAAGCTCGAAGAATTCATGCAAAGGACTACCATTTAAACGCAAGTATTGCCCATACCTACTTTCTCTGCTACGAAAATCCAATGAGCTGTAGCACAAAATGGAACAGCACAATGCAACTAGGCTTACGAGATACAAAAGACGCATTTTTGACAAAAGCGAAAAAACACATAGAAACTGCTTTACGCATTCGCAAAGAAGACTACCTCCTGCAAAGATTAGCTGTTTTAGTTTATTTTGAAAGTTATAAACCCTCCATAAATATAGGGAGAAAAACAGAAAGCAAAAGACAAGAATCTGGTTTTTTAAAGAAAAAAATTATTCGTCACCTAAATTTCTATGCAATGTACATTCCAGAAACGGCTCCTAGAGATAGTGATATGGCAAGAATTCGCGATATTATGACCCAAGAATAATGATGCCTTCTTCAGGTAGGTATATCTAGTTCTAGCAAATTTTCCCAATATATATTCAGATAGACATAAAAAAAGCGGAAAGTCAAACTTCCCGCTTTGCAAAACTTTGAGTCTCCTCATCCAGGAGACTCATTGTTGAAATCTTAAGAATACATTTTCTTAATTTCTGCGTCATACTTTTCTGTAATGACGTGTCTTTTCAACTTCATCAAATTTGTCATTTCATCACCAACTTCAAACTGCTTAGTGATGAGTTCGTAAGGAGTGACTTGCTCAAAAGACTTAAAACCTGTTTTCGCGCTATTAAAAGCCCTAATTTCTTTCTTGAAACGGTCTCGTATTTTTTGGTTGCTAGCCAACTCTTCTGGTTCCGTTTCGGAAACACCATTCTCTTTGGCCCAGTCTTTCAATTTATCAAAATCAGGTATAATCAAAGCACCTAGCACTTTTTGATCCTGTCCGACAACCATACACTGAAAGATAAGAGGTGATTCGGTTAATTTGTTCTCAATAGGAACAGGTTCCACATTTTCTCCACCAAGAAGGACGATAGTTTCTTTAGCACGACCGGTAATCGTCAACGTATCTTTAAAGTTGATCATTCCTAAGTCACCAGTATCCATCCAACCATCGTTGAGAGATTTTTTGGTAGCCTCTTCATTTTTATAATAGCCCTTCATAACCTGTGGGCCACGTACAAAAATAATCCCTTTTTCTCCTCTTTTTCCTTCGATACTACCGTCTTTCTTTACATGGGTGATTGTATTTCCGCCAAAGTCACGAATTTGTACTTCAGCTGATGGAGCAACCTTTCCTACCGAACCTCCAATCAGAGTATCAAAAGTACGGCATGCAATTACTGGTGAAGTTTCTGTCATACCATAGCCCTCGATCACATCAATTCCAATGTCGTTAAAAAATGCATCTACGTGGCGCGGTAAAGCTCCACCACCCGAACAAGTAGCTTTGAATTCTCCACCTAAACCTTCGCGCAATTTCTTAAGGACAATTTGATCTAAAAGGAAATTAAGAGGTGCAGTCAAAAGTAAGACTATAAAAGATACAATACCTTTAAAGAGAGATTCTAAAGCATTTCTTCCTGTATAGTCCACTTCTTGGCCGGTTAAAAAACGTTTTGCAGCATTGAAGTGCTTAGAAAAGAAATACGCAAGGTTGAACATCTTACGTGTGGCTGCTGGGGTTTTGGGATCATTCATCTTATTATAAATCCCTAAATACAAACTCTCCCAAAGTCTGGGAGCAGAAGCCATAAAAGTAGGCCTTACTGTCTTGAGGTCATCGCGCAAATCACGCACATTGGTAAAGTAGGTAGACATCCCCTCTTCCACTGCTGCATATAGAAATAATCTTTCAAAAATATGCCATACAGGTAATATAGAAAGCAATCTATCTTTTTGACTCACATTTAAAACAGGAACCACTTCATTCACTTGGTGCATCATATTGGAATGCATCAGCATTACACCCTTAGGTTTACCAGTTGTTCCAGAAGTGTAAATCAAGGTAAATAGGTCATCTGATTGGATAGCAGCGACTCTCTCTTCTACCTTCTTAGTTCCTTTTTCACGTAATTCTTTCCCTTTGGCTATAAGATCATTTATATTTAAAACCCCAGATTCACCTTTGGAATTCGGATCCATCAGTATAATGGTTTTCACATCTGGTAGGTCGCCTTTGACTTTGTTAAGCTTAGCAAGCATCTTATCATGCTCTACAAATACAACCTTAGCACCGGAGTGGGTCAATATATGAACTAACTCACTTTCTGTAACATCAGTCCCACGAGGAACATCAGCAGCCCCACAGCTTACTATAGCACAATCTACAATAGCCCATTCTGTACGATGGTCAGCCATTAAACCAACGTGCTCTTTAGAAGCTACGCCTAAATCAATCAGGGCTTCTGCAAGGCAAACACCCTTATCATACAGTTCTTTAAAATTAGTTTGAACGTATTTTTTCTTTTCATCTTTCCCGTAAAAACCACCGGCGTCTCCATATTTTTCCGCGGCTTCTTTGTATAGCTCTGCCAAGTTATTTGCCATTATTCAGTGCTCCTTAGAATTCTAATATAGTCAGCTAAAAAAGGGAATACCCTATATACAACGGAATCGATGAATTATTTCAAGTAAATTACAAATTTTTTTTTTATAACTTTTCCTAATGACATTTGCGAAATTTGTATAGTGTTCTCTGAATATACGCTTTTTCCGTCCCATCGAGTTGGGATTTGCGTTGGCGCAACTTCTTTTGTAGATATTCTCTCGCTGCATACATTACGGGCTTGCAGTTGCGGTAAAAATATTTGTAACCTGCTATCCTGGAAAAATAATTCTTTCCACGTATCCGTAAAAAATTGTACAAATCCTGCTGTGCCTTGTCTCCCTGTTGGAGAAGAATGTGATTCTGAGAACAACGACGAATGAGTTTATCCGGTAAATTGCTGATACTACAATTTTTATCTAGGCTTTTAACATATTTAAGATAGCTAGCCAAATTCATATCTGTATATTGAGCAGCTTTTTGGAGTTCGTTTCCATCTGCAGTACGATTGGTAGATTCTTTCTTAGTATTTTTATTAGCAGATGCATTTTGTTGTTTTTGCTTGTTTGCATTAGATTGGTTTTTACTTCCTTTACCAGAGGCAATAGCTTTCTCTCTCTGAGAAGCACCATTTTTTCTACTAGCTGTCTCTTGTTGGTTACGATTGGCAAGCCTATTCTGCGTATTTTTTCCTGAATCAGTCTTGTCAAGAATTCGAATAAACCTTTTTCTCCTCACTTTCTTTTTTAACGGGTTCTGCAAAACCAAATCGTAGTTACCTGGTTCCACCTTGCGTAGATCTAAGGTAATGCGTAGTTTTTTAGAAGTAAGAACTTTCGTTTTGCGTATAGGTATCTTTTTACGACCAGCTACAATACGAACACGCGTATTTTTTGAAAAATTATTTCCACGAATTGTAACTAATTGGAAGGACTTTTTTTTACGGATTGCAATGGGCTTACTTTTTCTAATACGGGGCCGCTTGGCAACGCGTACTTCTAATTTCTGCCATTTTGACCAAACCATTGGTTTGCGAAATACATCCAAAGGAGCCACCCGACAACGGTATTTCCCTTGCGGAAGTGTTTTGCTTGCATACTGTGTAGCGGCAATGTTTTTTTTACGCCAGATCTTTCCAGTCTCATCAGCAATTTCAATCCGATAAAAACGTACTCCTGGAACTGGTTTCCAACGAATGAATTGGTATTTTTCGTCTTTTTTGCTCGCTGCACTGTACCCATTGGCGAGTACAAGCACAATGGCAAACATGATCCCAACGAGGAATTTTAACAACACACTATTTTTCATGTTTGTATAAAATATCTGGAGAAATGATCTGAATGTCATCCGGTTGTAATCCTTTTGCCTGTTTCTTCGCGTCTATCTCAAACGGACTCCGAACCTGTTTGCCTACAGGCTGATTCTTTTTATTGTATGGTGTAACTTCCCAAACAAACTTTCCTCTTTGCAATTTGGAAAAATTGTTTAGCTTGTATTCAGTCCTACGCGTTTTATAACGCAAAATCTCCTTAGAACCTTTGGATTTTTTTTGTAAAATACGAAACCTATAGTAATCAGCTCCACGAAACTTCTGCCAAGCAAAACGGATAGGTTTACCTTCCGAAACTTCTACTTTTGTATCTACAGGTGAAAGAGGTTTCATCTGATTTTCCTGGCGTATACGTAAGATTTTTTTGCGGAGAACGCGCTTGCCATTTGCATTTTCAACTCGGATGTGGTAGTAATTTTCACGAACTCTACGCAAATCTAGGGAGAGAGAAACTACTTTTTCACTGCGTGTGCGGATCTTCTTAACCGGGATAGACCTACCATTCGCATAGACCTTTACCTTCACTGGTCCAACAAAGTTCTTGCCACGTAGTTGGAGTTTCCGATTTTTAGAACCACTTAGCAGAACTCTGGGAGTAATAGCCAACAACTCAGGCTTCTTTCTTTGTAAAACAGCAAGTGAACTCCAAGTAGACCATACCACAGGTTTTTTAAATACATTTAGAGGAGCCACCCTGCAAGTGTATCTACCACCAGGCAATTTGTAAGCTGGATATTTGTTCTGGGATATCTTCTTGTCAATGACGATCCTTCTCTTTGCATTGCGAATTTGGACTTGGTAACCATGTGCACCAGGAATGCGTTTCCAACGAAGGTACTTGTCAGCAGAAGCAAACGGAGAATTTATTGTATAAAAAATACATACAATAAGAAAAGTGAGCATTCGCAGCATCCAGTTACCCTATTAATCCTTATATATTTCCTTTGGAGAAGTGAAACGAATATCCCCAGGCTTTAGCCGTTTGAGCATTTCATCGTTTACAATAATACGAAAACGGCTTGTCTGCTTTTTCCCAATGGACTTTTTCCCTGCAAATGCCTGCACTTCCCAAAAAAACTCTCCTTCCTCTAAGCGAGACAGCTGTTTGAATGTATATTTATGCTGTTTTACATTGGTTTGGAATACCTGTCTTTGCTGTTTCTTACCTGGTTTTATAATACGAAATTTATAGTATTTGGAGTTCTGCACAGGCTTCCAAGCAAAACGCAGCGGCTTGCCATCGGTCAGATCGACCTTATGATTTACGGGAAAAATCGGAACGATTTCATTGCCTGCTTGGTTCCCTAGTGAGGAAGCATCCTGCCCTGTATGCAAACGATCTGAAATTGTAAATTGCAAAACCTTAGAGAAACCAGTTTCTTGTTTGCCATACTCACCACTGACCCGCCAATAGTAAGTACCTTGTTTTTTGAGTGAAGAGGTAATGAGATGTGGATGCACTATTTTTTTATTTAGGGCAATCTGTTGGAAGCCTGCATCACGGCTGATCTGGATATGGAATTTATGGATTTCTGGGTGTGACCGCCAATTCAGTAAAACGTGGTCACGCTTTTCATTCCCAGTAAACACAACTACTTGCTTATTACGCGGGTTTAAGAGTTTCGGTGGAGGAAATTTGTTCCTTTGGACAAGACGAAAACTCCTTACCTCACTGGTTTGTTGCGCAATACCAGAAGCTAGAGGAATCGTTTTGACACGCCAGTAATAACTACCCATTGCCAGCTTATTGGTATGGTACTGGTTATTAGAGGTCTCGATGCTCAATAGAGGCTTGCGAAAATCAGCGCCTGTTGCCACTTGTAAGAGATAGTGATTGGAAATAAAATTCTTCTGCCAGGAGAAAAGGACATGCGGACGATTTTTCAAATAGGTAATTTCAGCACGATTGACAGGGGAAAATAGGTAAACTGGATTATCTTGAAATACAATAAACTTGCGAACGTCACTCGCTGCCAAAAGTTTACCATCTGTATCCCTCCCTTCCAATTTCCAATAATACGTATCCTCATGCAAGTTTAACAGGAGAGATGTTTTGCCATTGGCAGGGATCTTTCGCGAACTTTTAAAACGACGAGTATTGCTTAGGACCAAAGTATGGTTTGGCATAGGTTCGCGTACCTGCCAAGTGAATAAAACGTTTTGCTTCTTCTTGTGGGTAATCACACGAGCTTGGTGTGCAGGCGCGAGTAATCTATATTTGATTTTTGCAATCTGGATCTCTTTGCCAACAGTAGCTACCTCATCTTGTTGCAAAAACTTTTTTTCTCCTTGTTGGTTTGCGACCTGTACCTAGCCTTTATTTACATATAGTGCCAGATCTTCTCCTGCCAACTTCTCAATTTTTGCTTCTGCATCTCCGACCTTAATGAGATTACCACCCGATTCTATCGTGATCCCACTAGTAGCATTTTGCTTATTCTTACGAACCTGGATAGAACCCTCTTCAAATTTGATCTTAGGCTTGGAATCTTTAATATCGATATATATCATGCTATTTTGATCCACATCGATCTCCGTACCATTTTTCAAAGTGATGACAGCGTCAGAATTTTCAAATGTTCTAAGGGTATCCCGGTTCGCTAAGGGGCTATTCGATCCAACATTGATCCAAACCACACTAGAATCAAACTTCCTCTGGATGGCATTTTTTTTAAAGGTAACAAAACCAATTTCCTTACGTGAGCCAATTCCTATAGAAGAGTTCAAATCATAGAAAAAAAGACTGGCAAATACAACAATATTGGCAATTAAAACAGTCGGTAAAAGCCACTCTTTCTTACTGTTCTTTTTTGTGCTTGTAGCATTACTCCAGAATTTCATATTTCACTTCTTTTTCTTCCCCACCGGACGACGCACTATCATGGTATTCAATTCCTACCCTGGCTCGTAACTCCCGCATATTTTGCGGACAATTCGCATCGTCTTGGCGGCCGAGAACAGTGTATATCTCCTGTGGTTTAGCCTTACCCTTTACCTTGATCGCTTGCATTTTTTCTACATGGAAAATACTTGCTACTTTTTGGTATGACTCTTCTGTAATTAATATGTCTGTTCCAAAAGGTTTATTCAAAGCCTCCACACGAGAAGCCAAATTTACAGCATCTCCTATGACAGTGTATTCCAATCTTTCATTAGACCCAATCTGCCCAGAAACTACATAACCAGAATTGATCCCACAGCCAATTTTAATGATTGGTTTCTTATCACTACCTCTTCCGATATTGAATTTGAGTAACACTTCGCGCATCATTAGGGAAGCATTGATCGCGGCTTCTGTTTCGTTGGGCAAGGGACGCAAAGCTCCCCAAGTGGCCATAATTGCATCACCAATAAATTTATCGACGACACCACCGGTTTGGTTTATGCAACGGATCATTTCTGTCATGTACTGGTTGAGAAACTCTACCACTTCTTCTGGTTCGAGCTTTTCTGATATAGCTGTAAAACTACGGATGTCCGAAAAGAAAATCGCACAATATTTACGTTCTCCCCCTAACTTAATCTCCCCTTTCATAGCCAACTCTGCCAACTCGGTATTGACGAACTTACCAAAGGCATCCTTCATTTTTTCCCGTTCATCCAAACCCTTACTCATAGTATTGAAGGAATGCGTTAGCATACCAATTTCATCCCCAGAATGTGGAGTTAAGTAGTTGTGATAATTGCCACGTTCTACCTCATGTGCAACATCTACCAATTGGAGAATCGGTTTCGACATGCTTTTCGCATAGAAAAAAACGAATAGTACTGCCAAACTTAGGACAACAATCATCAGGTATACATTTCGCCTCTGGATATTGTAAACAGCTTGGAAGGCGATTTTTTCAGAAACTGTAGAAATAATCCCTCCATTGACTACACCCAACTTTTTAAAAGAACCAAGATATTTCATATCCTGCTCTTCATAACGAGTGACTTGTATACTATCTGATTTGCTAGCAAACATTCTACGCACAATGGGACTCTTAGCGAGATCTTTAGCAACTAAAACATCTGCATCTTTTGGGTGAGCAATGACTTTCCCATCGCCACCTACCAAATACGAAATCGTTGTACCACCACTACGAAAAATATCTAAAAAGGGTTTTAACTTTACAAAAGCAATTATGATCGTTGGTTTTTCATCTACATCGCGAAATGGCAGGCTTATCGCCATAACAGGGAATTTGAAACCAGGGCTGGAGTTGAGAAGAATTGTCTCATTTTCAAAAGAACGCGGGAAATTATCTGCGTATTGCTCACGAATCTCAAAAATATCTTTCTCTTGTAGATGGTGTGTATCAAAAAAATATGAATTGTGCGTACTTTTGAGCAAAGATAAATACTCATTTTCTCTAGTGTAAACTCCGACGGAAATGAAATCAGATTCTCGATTAAAAAAAAGAGCTTGCAGCTCTTGTAAACGTTTATTTTCTCCTTCGGGACTAAAAGCTAAAAGATCCGAACCAATCAATTTGGTATTTTTAGACAAGGTAAGAATTCCCGAACGAACTGTCACACCAAGGATGTTGGTTATATTCATACTATTCAATTGGATACGGCTTTCGCTATCCCTCTTAAAAAAATAACTTGCTAAAAATATAATTAGAGAAAAAGAGAGAAAGAGTATAAAAGATATAATTATTTCGAGTTTCAAACGAATCGTCAAGCGAGAGGGCTTGAATTGTGTATCATCTTGCTTTGGAGAATTCATACCAAAAACACTATATTTTAACGTCACCGGAAGTCTAATAAAAAAATCAACCCACAGCCGTTTCACTTTTGAGAAGTTTTTCCAGTAAATCCTCTAAGTACTGCATCTTTTTCACATAGTAGTTCTCGGGGTACAATTTCTCGTACACCTCTGTTCCAGAATAAGTCACTTGTAAAGACTGGTAGGAAAGTATGTCGGCAAATAGAGTAAACGCGGTAAACTCTACAGGTTGCTTACTTACAAACTCTCCTGAAGCAACACCTCTAGCTACAATATTGGTAAAATACTGGTAATATGCCAACCAATACACATCGCACAACTCACGAAAATGTTCCTTTCTTTCTGCCATCTCACGAGCCAGCAGACTATAACGGGCGAGCCTATCGCTTTGCATTTTTTGTAGTAATTTAGAGAACAAATACAGCAACTCCTCCTTTTGCTCTCCTAATGCAAAGTCCTTGTATTCATCGGCTTTCAAAGCAAAAAGAGATTTTAAAACGGCTTCATACAAGGCTGATTTATTCTTATAGTGATAGTAAATCATGGTTTTGCTGGTAGCAGCAGCTTCGGCTATCTGTTCTATGGTAGTGGCACGGTAGCCATTTTGGGAAAATTTCTTTTTAGCTGCCTCTAAGATTTGCTGCAACAAAGGATTTTCAGGCTTCACGACTTTTTGGCCTGTTTGGTAGCCTTATCGATAATTTCTTTGATATCAATTCCAAAACGGGTAAATAGGAAATTTTTCGCCAAGTCATAGCGCAGAAGGTTGATGTTAAAATTGATTTTTGCTTGGATGGTCTGAAGTTGTGATTGGAGTAAAGAATCGAGAGCATTTTTTACGGCAACAGCCTGGTAGCTTCCTTGGGAAAACCTACGATATATACCTTTGTAGTATTTCTCTGACTCCTGTTCCGTCTTTTTAGAATCCAACAGGATTTGGTGGCTGTTTTCAATAGCTAACCAACGAATGCGCAGTTCATCTTGGATCTCTTTTTTTAGCTTACTTTCCTCTTCATCCAGCTTCTTGAGCTCCAACTCTGCGTCGCGAATACCAGCTTTGATACCCTTATCCCAAAGTGGATAGGTGAGTTGGATCTTGGCGCTCATCGTAGGAAACTTTGTGGATGGAATTCCCAACTGCGTATTCAAATAGTTGCTTTGGGGTGAAAAAACATTCTGCCCGGTAGAGGCATAGGAACCACTAATTGTCAAGGAAGGCATATCTTCATCTTTGGCATTAGAGAGGACAAGCCGTGCCACCTCTTTTCGTCGCAAAATATTCAATAGGTCGATACGGTTGCTATAGGCGTAGGTAAATTCGTCTTCAAAATTGGGTTTTTCTGGTAAAGCCTCAGTTAGATCTGTCACCCCACTGATTTGTGAAGAAGGATTTACATTGAGAATTCGCACTAAGTCTCTACGAGCTTTTTCACGGTCATTTTTTTGTTTTTGCAACTGCCCATCAATCTGAAAAATAAGGGCATTCCACTGGTTCGCTTCAAAACGTTCCGCGAGTCCAATCCTCTGTTTGCGGTAGGTCAAATTACGGATCTGCTTGGTATTTTTAAGTAATTTTTCGTAGGTAAGCACTGCCGAATCTGCAACAGCCAGAGACCAATAATCTACTAAGGTTTTTGCTACCAGGTTGGTAAGCTGAAAGATTAGCTCCTCTCTGCGAATAACAGCCTGCTTACGCATCATTTTAATGCGGTTTTCTTCCGTTTTGCCAAAGGAATATTTGAGCAGTTCTTGGCTCAAAGTGATTCCAACAGAACCTGTATATAGGGGAGGCATAGCAAGAGCCTGAAAGGCAGCTGGGGTAAGGTTACTTTCAAATGCATTGGTATCAAAGCGCATCGTACTGGCTTCTGCTTTGAAGTAAGTGCCTGTTTTGAATAATTTTTCAATTCCAATACTAATTTTATCCTGTGTTTGTTTGGTACCAGAGAAGACGTTGTTATTATTAGAAGGCAATTTCACCTTAGATACCTCAATGCCAGCCAAAGCCTTCCATGCAAATTTAGACTCATTTTTGTATAGGGCAGAATCTGCGAGTATCATTTCATATTTGGAGTTTTGGATTGTGAGATTGTTGTCCAAAACTTGCTCAACAGCTTCTTTCAATGTTAGTTTTAAAATCTTATTGTCTTTGGGAGTTGTTTCTTCGGGAGCAGTTGCATCCTGAGAATAAAGTCTTGGTATCATGAAAACAAATAAGAAAAGGTAGGATAAAAGTCTTTTTATGAGTGCTTGCATAATAAAATAGAGGTTTAATAACTAGATAGGGAAGACTGGCTTATTTGTAAATTCGTTTTATCTCTAACGCAAGATCCTCCACTCCCTGCTTAAAGAAGGAGGAGAATACTCTGAAGGATCGGCGAAACCATCTGCGAATAGTTGTTTAAGCTGTTCTAAATTTTCCAGTAGAACCTGGATCCTAGTTTTACCAGATTCATTCACCAGTGGAGATTGTAAGAGAGCCTGTAATTTTTCCATTGCCTTGCCTGATTGGGATTTGGCACCATTCGTATTTGGCTTAACATAGATCTTATTCATCGCGACAGAGATTTGGATGAGAGCTTGTATATAGGTACGAAGCTCTCCACTCTCCTTTTTCCACTGGAACTAGCTCGCGTAGGCTTGGTTGTAATGACTCTTGGTCCGCGTATCTTCTCTTGGGGTATCTGATTGCTCTTGTGAGCTATAATGTGAGCTCCAGTTTCAAACTCTCTCGTGGTTTGTAGGGCGGACTTCTGATAGAG
>JBCCIA010000074.1:0-17240 GCA_039028475.1 Spirochaetota bacterium
CTCTATCATTATTTTATTATTTGGATACTCATGCAAATCCAAGCAAACGGATGAAGTAAAAGAACCACCACCCATAGTATCTACTGAATACAGATACCCATCTCTTAGTCTTCCTGCAAAGTATCATTTGAGTAGCATCGCTGTCGAAGACATTTCGGCAAGTTATACAGGTTATTATTTGCAATCAAATCTGATGGATAAGAAAAAGTTTAATGAAATGAGTTTACAATTTGTAATAAAACAAATCAAAAAAGAACAATCGTTCATAGGATTTGAAGAAGGAACTTCAGAACATTCTTATACCATCAGGCCTACAGAAGTTTATACAAATGGCAAAATAATTAGTGTCTCGAACATCATAGATACTTATACAGCAGGTGGAAACCACCACAACTATGTGCGATGCAGTTTCAATTATGATTTCATGAACAACCGAATCATTGAATTGAAAGATGTTTTTGAAATAAGAAATAATAAGGATATGGTGAAGTTTATAAACTATGTAGAAAAGCACACAACAGGTTGTAGTGGATGGGGTGAGTCAGACAAAACACTTGACTTTTCTTTTGAGAAAGGTGGTATTAACATCAATCCAGATCTTTCTTGGGCATGTACTTCGACAAGGGCATGGATACCTATTAACCCAAAAACCAAATTTATTAAAATAAGATGGTTGAAAACAAGAGGATTGTTTGGGATAAACTCAAATTTTTGAGAAGGGATGCTCAAAGTAATGTTCTAAAATTAGGGTATTAGAGACGACAGTGTATATGCTAAGGATTGGAAGATTCGTGTAAATTTTGATGTTGGTCTTGCTCCTCCTGGTTCTACTTTTTCTTATTTTACACCGTCTTTATCTTTATAGTCTGATAAGATACTTCTAAGCCATTTTTCAATAGCTGTTAGAACAATAAAGGAACCAATAAAAGTGAGTGTCCCCTCGCTCGCCGTAGCTTGGGGACTTGTTATTTTGAGACAGGCTCTTAGAACACCTGTGGTTCGAGTTGTATGCGGAGAAATTTAACCTGGACTTGGGCAAATTCACGGTAGCGTTTACGTCTTTTGGCAGAGTAGGTGTCTGCCTTGGACATCCGGTCGATAGCAATCTCCAGATGGTCTAAAAATTCTGTGTAATCGATTTGTTCCATGGGAACCTCCAATTTTGGTTTTGTTCTAGGTTGCCCAAGGGAAAGAAAGGAGTTGACGGTGTACTTTGAGTACACAGACTTTTCTTGCGTTCCTTATGGGCGTTGTTTTCTCAGTCCGGGACGTGCTTGGCGGCTGAACCGGGCTGAGAGCTTTTCACTTGTGGTGTTTCGCATGGTGCGTTTATGTAAACGTACGTGGGTAGATTGATAGGGTGTGGTTGGTTTGTCCAGTGTTTTTTTGTGAGATAGGGGTTTGGAACAGGATGATCATGATGGGCATGATTGATATGATGCTCAGAATTACAGGATAAAAACTTTAAAACTACAACCTCCTGTTTATCATGCTCATCCCACAAATCCTGTATAGAACAGGATAGTCATGATGGTCATGATGGTCATGATTTGTATGATGTCTTGAATTTCAGGTTGAAAGCCTTAAAACGATAACATCCTGTTCATCATGCCTATCTCACAAATCCTGTTTATACATAACAGTTAACTAGGGGAGGATAAAGTGGATTATAAATATTCTGAACTTACAGGGAACATTATTGGTGCTGCGATGGAAGTACATTCTTACCTAGGCAGTGGTTACCAAGAAGTCATTTATCAAAGGGCACTCTCTTTTGAATTACAACTTAGGGAAATCCCACACCAACGAGAAGTTACAATGGAGATTCTGTACAAAGAAAAGAAAGTTGGTACTAGGCGAGTCGATTTTCTTGTTTATGATAAAATTAGTGTAGAGATAAAAGCAATCTCGCAATTAGACCCGATTCATATGACTCAGGCGATCAATTATCTCGAAATCCATAACCAGGAAGTTGGACTTTTGATAAATTTTGGTGAGCCTAAACTGAAGTTTCACAGATTAGAAAACAAGAAATGGACAGGATGATCATGATAAGCATGATGAATATGATGCCCAAAATTACAGGATAAAACTTCTAAATCACTCCATCCTGTTCATCATGCACATCCCACAAATCCTGTTCTAACCCAACTCCGCCGCAATCCACGCAGTTGTCCATGCATTCTGGAAATTAAACCCACCAGTCACACCGTCAATATCTAACACTTCTCCAGCAAAGTACAAACCAGGAATTACCTTACTCTCCATCGTTTTAAAGTTCACCTCTTTCAAGGACACACCGCCGCAGGTGACAAACTCATCTTTGTAGATCGTTTTTCCTGTCGTGACAAAGTGAAAGTCGTTGATGTGGAGCAACAAACGATTCTGTTGTTTTTTACTAAGATAACTCCAAAGCAAGTCAGGAGGAATTTGTGCTTCTTCGACAAAGTATTCATACAAGCGAGTTGGTAAGGGGAGAAATGTATCTGATTTGATCTTACGTTTGGGAAATTGTTGTTTGCGTTGTTGCACTAAAGATTGTAGGCTTTCCCGCGTTTCCTCTGCCAACCAGTTGATTTTTACTGGTACTTTGTAGTCTTCTTCAAAAAAATAACGAGCTGCAAATGCGGATAACTTCAATACAGCGGGCCCACTCATTCCCCAGTGTGTTAGGAGAATTGGGCCACGTTCCTTGAATTTGCCATTGTTTAGCGATATCTCCGCAGTATCTGTGGAAAGGCCAGATAGTTTGTGCATAGATTTGAGATCATTTTGCAGGGTGAATAGAGAAGGAACTGGCTTTTGGATGTTATGCCCTAAATGAGCCAACCAATCCCAGACTTTGCGGTTCGAGCCAGTGGCAACGATAAGCTTATCATACCGCAATTCATTGCCCTGTTTGTCCTTAATGGTAAATCCATTTTCTGAGGGAAAAATGCCTGCTACTGGAAGGTTCGTTCGCAGTACTACTTTGCGTTTCTTAGATTCTTGCAAAAAGCAATCGATGATTGTTTCGGAGGAGTCACTAATTGGAAACATTCTGCCATCCGACTCGGTTTTGAGCTTCACACGGCGTTTTTCCAACCATTTCACCATATCTGCTGGCTGGAAACGGTGGAATGGTCCCAAAAGCTCTTTTTTGCCCCTGGGGTAGTATTTTACCAAGATTTGTGGGTCAAAACAGTTATGGGTTACGTTGCAGCGGCCACCGCCAGAAATTCGCACTTTACTGAGCACACCAGATGACTTTTCCAGTATTTCTACATGAGCTTGTGGAAAGTTCTCTTTGCAACGAATTGCTGCGAAAAAACCAGCCGCACCCCCTCCCAAAACACCTATTTTCATGTAGAATACTCCTTTTTGCAGAGATAGAAAATTTTTTATTTACAGACTTTGCCAACCTCAAAGAATTTTCTGCAAGGTTCTCAAAGAGCCTGGAAATTTTATAAATAGAGTTGCTACCATGAAAATTATCCGACTGCTCCTAGCTTGTTTTCTTTTCTATATAACAAGCCAATTAAACGCCGCTGAAATTACCAGTTTTTCTCCCAAGGGAACGATCAAGAAAGTGACCCAAGTCAAAGTAAGGTTCTCGGAGCAGATGGTTGCCTTTGGTGACCCAGAGGCAGACACAAATATTTTTCGCATCGACTGTCCCATAAGTGGTCAAGCGAGATGGATAGATGGTTCTACTTTTGTTTATGATTTCAAAAAGAAGTTTTCTTCTGGCATTCGTTGTAGGTTTTCCCTTAAAACAAGTGTGAGAACCCTCAAAGGCAGACGTTTGCGTGGATTGAAGAAGTTTAACTTTTCTACAGGCGGCCCGGCTGTTTTGCGAACCAGTCCCTACCGAGGAGCACGGGTGGATGAGAACCAAATATTCTTCTTAACCCTTGATGGCCCAGTGCAAACTTCTAGCATTAAAGATGCAGCCTATTTTATCATTGATGGCATTGAGAATCGAATCAAAGCCAAGTTATTGTCTAAAACCGATCGCAATGTCCGAGAAATTCTCAAGCAACTCTATCGGTATCGCAAGGCTCCTAAAAATCTGATCATTTTAAAAGCAACACAGAAGCTGCCACCAGATCGTAAAATAACCATTGTATGGGGAAAAGGGATTCGTTCTCCTTCAGGAATCAAAACCACTCGATCGCAACGCTTGAACTTCCGTACGCGAAAACCGTTTCTGGCAAATTTACGTTGTAGCCACCCTAATAAAAGTGTTTCCTGCTCGCCAGTTTCCTCTATTGCACTTCGTTTTACCGCACCCGTTAAAGTAGCTGATGCAAGCAAAATTCGTTTAAAAAGTAGAAAAAAAACCTGGAAACCAAAAATTTCTCCCAACACAAAGTATTTAACCTACCTACGTTTTTCGGGACCATTCCCTGCCAATACAAAGTTTGCCATATACCTGCCACGTGGAATCCGTGATGACTCCGGGCGAAGTTTGGCAAATTCGGGTAGCTTTCCTTTGGATGTAACAACCGGAGAGTTCCCTCCACTAGCTCGTTTTGCCGCGCGCTTTGGTATCTTAGAATCCAAAGTAGAGCCTGTCTTGCCAGTCACTGTGCGTAATTTGGAAAAGGATATTAAAATTAAACTATTGCAAATCAACCCAGAAAATGGAAGTGCATTGGACCGAATTATGGGAAATAGCTATAAGGTAGACGCAAAGAATCTGGTAAATTGGTTGAAAAAGGTTTATAACACCAATTCCAAGAAGTCTATATTTTCCCAAGAAGAAGGATTGCGTAGTTTTTATCTGCCAAAGGTCAGCAGCAAGGAGAGAACAGAAGTCGTAGGAATCCCTCTCAAAAAACCGGGCTTCTATGCGGTAGAGTTACAAAGTAAGGTTTTGGGAAACTCCTACTATGGTAGGGGCAAAAGAGCTTTTATCCCTACAACTGCTTTGGTTACAAATATGGCGGTACATTTTAAATGGGGTCGGGAAAGCTCTTTGGTTTGGGTAACGTCCTTAGATAAAGGACAACCAGTGCCAGGCGCAAAAATATCGATTCGGGATTGCAAAAATCGCTTATTGGCAAGTGGTAAGACTAACAAATCTGGTGTCTTACTATTGAGGAATGACGCCTTACAAAAAAAGCAGTACTGTTCTTACCGAACCTATGATAACGGATTGTTCGCTATTGCGGAAAGAGGAGAGCAGGTCTCTTTTTCGCATACCAGTTGGTCCAAGGGAATTGAACCTTGGCGTTTCAATCTGAATACGGAAAGTTACCAGGGCCCTATCTTACTCCATACAGTTCTAGCTCGAACTTTACTGCGTGCGGGGGAAACCATTCATATGAAACATTTCATGCGCAAGCACAATATGTATGGATTCAAACTTCCCAAAACTTCTGACTTGCCACAAAAAATAAAGATTACCCACCTAGGTTCCAATGAAAAGTATTCTTTAAATTTGGATTGGGACGAATCAGGAACCGCAGAATCTATGTGGAAAATTCCCAAAGAAGCAAAACTGGGCACGTACCAGATCCGTTTTGAAAAAAAGCTGCCAAATAAAAAATACCCAACTACCTACTACAGCGAAAACTTTCGTGTAGAAGAGTTTCGCGTACCTCTGATGAAGGCCAGCGTGAAAACATCGAGTCGTTATTTGGTGAAACCTAGAAAGTCTACCGTTGATATCCAGGTTAAGTATCTCTCTGGTGGAGGGGCTTCTAACCTACCGGTAAAGTTCAAATCGTTTTTTACAGACTCTACTTATCTCTACTTTCCAGAATACAGTGAATATACCTTTGGTTCCCATAAGTTACGAGCCTCCACACGACAGTCCAATGAAAGTAGTTCACAACCTGCACAGCAAAAGAAAACCCAGAGTCTAACCTTAGATTCGTATGGTGGGCAACGGGTGACCATTGGTGGCATTCCGCAAAAAGACATTCCGTTTAACATCCTGACAGAATTGGAGTTTATGGACCCGAACGGGGAGATCCAAACCATATCTTCGACTTTTAAGTCTTATCCATCGAAAGTTCTTGTAGGAATCAAGCAGGACTCTTGGGCTTCGTCAAAAGATAAAATCAAACTTTTCGCTGTAGCTATAACTCCTGATGGCAAAGCATTGCCAGGACAGAAGATCACTATAAAGACTTTCAAGCGTTCCTACTATTCACATCGTAAGAGATTGGTGGGTGGGTTTTACGCCTATGACCACTACAGGGAAGTAAAAGCACTGGGAGATTTCTGTGAGGGAACTACCAATAGACAAGGACTTTTGATTTGTGAAGGCAAAGCCAACGCGACAGGAGACCTTATTTTTCAAGCGGTAGCCAAGGATTCTGTTGGAAATTTTTCCTATGCCGATGCAGGCGTTTGGGTGCGGGGGGAAGACGCTTGGTTTGCTCGCAAAGACCACGATAGGATGGACATTCTACCACTCAAAAAAGAATATGCTAGTAATGATACAGCTAAGCTACAGGTACGAACTCCTTACAAAAATGCTAAGCTTTTACTTACAGTAGAAAGGGAAGGTATCTTAGATTATTATGTACGTGATTTGAAACGTAAAAGTCCCTTTGTGTCCATTCCTATTAAGAAAAACTACTCACCGAATGTTTTTATATCTGCTTTAGCGATTCGTGGAAGGGTGGGTAGCATCAAACCTACAGCAAGGATCGATTTAGGAAAACCTTCCTACAAATTAGGTTATGCCAAGCTCAAAGTAGACTGGAAACCACATCGTCTTTTTGTAAAGCTCAAAACCAAAAAGAAGGTTTATAAGGTGCGAGACAAAGTCAGGGTATCTATCCAAGTGAAGACAGATTCGGGAGAACCTTTGCCTAGGAATACAGAAGTGGCCATTGTTGCAGTTGATGAAGGCTTATTAGAACTCAAGCCTAACAATACCTGGAAGGTTTTACAAAAAATGATGCAGGAGAGAGGTTTGGCTGTCAGGACATCTACAGCACAAATGCAGGTGATTGGAAGGCGACACTTTGGCTCGAAAGCAATTGAGCATGGAGGAGGTGGTGGTAGCCAAAACACCCGTGAATTGTTCGATACTTTATTGTACTGGAACCCCAAGGTAAAACTGGATACAAGTGGTAGAGGAAGTATTACAGTTCCATTAAATGATTCTCTGACTAGCTTTCGTATCGTTGCAATTGGCAATTCTGGTGCTGGATATTTTGGCAGTGGCTCTACTAAAATACGTACCAACCAAGACCTAATCTTGATTTCAGGTATCCCGCCAGTAGCTCGTTCTGGTGATTTGATAGATTCTACCTTTACAGTGCGTAATACAACAAACCAAACGATGCAAGTAGAAATAGCTGGGAATATTTCCCAAACAGGAACAAACCTTGCTGCTAAAAGTATAAATTTACAAGCAGGAGAAGCGAAACAGGTTTCTTGGGAGACACGAATTCCCGAAAACCAAGACAGTCTCTCCTATCACCTAACAGCTTCCTCTGGCAGAATTCGTGATGGTATCCGTATCCAACAAAAAGTTGTTCCTTTTATGAAGGCTTCTGTGCAACAGGCGACATTGTTTCAGTTAGAAAATAAAAAGCAAATGTGGGTTAATTTTCCTAAGGGAGCTATTCGTGGCAAAGGTGGTATCAATATTATCTATAGGCCAAGCCTTATTTCTGGTGTAAAAGGTGTGGATGAGTATATGTCAAACTACCCGTATTCTTGTATGGAACAGATGGTGTCTAAGAATATTGTCAGCAAAAATAAACGGACATGGAAACAGTTGATGGCAAAATTGCCTGCTTACCTAGACTCAGATGGTTTGTTAAAATATTTTCCTACCTCCTCCTATGGAAGTCCCACTTTGACTTCTTATGTATTAGCGATCGCCCATGAAGCTAACTTTCGTATTCCTAAAGCGAACTTGAACCGCATGATCTATGGTCTGAAAGCCTTTATCAATGGCTCGATTCGTAGACAGAGCTCTTTATCAACTCCCGACCTAACCATTCGTAAACTGAGTGCGATTGAGGCACTCTCTCGCTATGGTTCTGCCAAAGCTAGTTACTTACAATCTTTGCGTTTGCAGCCGAATCTATTGCCAACTTCCGCAGTTTTAGATTTATGGAATATTCGTTATAACTTAAATCCAAATGACACAGCAGGCCTAAGTTCTGTGAAAGAGATTGTCAATGCCAGGTTGGATATGCAAGGGACAACGATGAAGTTTTCTACTGAGAGGAGTGACAACCTATACTGGTTGATGGTTTCCTCAGATGTCAATGCAGTGCGTTTGTTATTGACTTTGGTCAAAACAGGAGAGTGGAAAACAGATATTGGCAGAATTGCCAGTGGGGCTTTGCAGAGGCATAAAAAAGGAGCCTGGGATTTGACAACAGCCAATGCTTGGGGTAAACTGGCTATTGAAAAATTTGCCAGAACCTATGAGAAGCAATCCGTTTCTGGAACTAGCCAGATCCGTTTGAATCGTAAAAGAAAGTTTTTAAGTTGGAGAAAAAATAAGAAGGGTAAGGAGCTATTTGTAAAGTGGCCTAAAACCAATAACTTACTCAAGATGTCCCATAAAGGAACGGGTGCTCCTTGGGTGATTGTGCAGAGTGTTGCTGCTGTGCCACGTAAAAAAGCCTTCTCTTCTGGGTACCGGATTGAGAAAAAGCTCATTCCTGTTACCGTAAAGCAGCAGGGTCGTATTACCAAAGGTGATATATACCGTGTTCGCTTGACTATTCGTGCCAATTCTGCTAAGGCTTGGGTGGTTCTGGATGATCCCATTCCTTCTGGAGCGAGTATCCTGGGTGGTGGCTTGGCTAGAGATTCTAATTTTGCTACTTCTGGTGAAAGAAGTTCTCATGTATGGCCTGAGTTTGTCGAACGTTCTTTTACCCACTACCGAGCCTATTACCGCTATGTTCCTGGTATTAAATGGCATACGGAATATACCATTCGTTTCAACCAAAACGGTCGTTTCCAGCTTCCTGCTACACGGATTGAGGCTATGTATGCGCCTGAAATGTTTGGCGAGTTTCCAAATCCTGAAATGCTCGTAGAAGAGAAATAAAATTTCAATTTTCTGATTGTATGTCCTCAAAAAACTGGTAAAAAAAGGGGGCATAGAATTGGAAAATCCTAAGAAGACACCACTTCATTCCTTTCATAAATCTAGCGGTGCTCGTTTAGTTACCTTTGCGGGTTGGGAAATGCCAATCCAATACCATAGCATCATGCAAGAACATTTGGCTACTAGACAGTCTGCTGGTTTGTTCGATGTTTCTCATATGGGAGAAATATTTGTTACGGGTAAAGAAGAGGATGTTTTACAATTTTTAGAAAGGCTTACCCCAAATCACATATCTAACATGGCATTAGGGCAGGTTCGTTATAATGTAATTTTGAATGAAGAGGGCGGACTTGTAGATGATGTTACTATATACCGTTTGCAAAAGAATCGTTTCCTAATCTGTTCCAATGCTGCAAACTACGACAATGTCTTTTTACGTTTTCAAGAAGCAAAGCAAGATCTTGAAGTGGAAATTTACAATGAAAGTGATAAGTGGCACCAAATTGCTATCCAAGGTCCCCGAGCTGAGGAAATTTTTACAGACTTGTTACAAGAGCAGCTCGCTAGTGTTAAATATTTTTGGTCTGCCTACCGGAAGTTCCAAGGAGAAGAAATTCTGATTTCTCGCACTGGCTATACTGGAGAAGATGGCTTTGAAATTTACTCTTCGCCGAAAGCAGGCATTGAACTATGGACGAAACTATTGCATGCCGGAAAGGATAGGGGCCTAGTACCAGTTGGCCTTGGAGCCAGAGATACCCTGCGCATGGAAGCAAAATATCCCCTCTATGGGAACGAATTGACTAGTAAGCGAACTCCAGTTGAGTCAGGCTTGTCTTGGATAGTCAAGGAGAAAGATGTCCCCTATTGTGCCTATGATAAAATCATTGCACAGAAAAAACAAGGTTCGGATTATACAATTTCGGGTATCCGTTTAGAAGAGGCTGGTGTCATTCGTGATGGCTACAAGGTTTTTAATTTAACTAAGGAACAGATTGGGACAGTTACCTCAGGTTCTTATTCACCATCACTAAAATGTGGCATTGGCTTAGTGTACATTCAAAAAGCGGCTGTAAAGAAAGACTTAGATGTGTATGTAGAAATTCGTGGCAGTTATAAAAAAGCAAAAATGATTCCTGGTAAGTTCATCCAGGGTAGTGTAAAAACCAACAAATAATAGGAGAGTTGATATGGCAGAGCTTAAAATTCCAGAAGGTTATAAATATTCCGAGAAACATGAATGGGTAAAGGTAGAGGGAGATACACTTTTTTTGGGAATTACCGATTATGCCCAATCCAACCTAGGAGATATCGTGTTTATTGAGTTGCCAGAAGTAGATAGAGAGTTAGAAGCTGAAGAAAGTTTCGGTACTATCGAGTCGGTGAAAGCAGTGGATGATTTGTACGCTCCTGTTTCCGGAACGGTTGTAGCTGTAAATTCGGATCTAGACACAGAACCAGCTAAAGTCAATGAGGACTGTTATTCTGCTTGGATTCTAAAACTCAAGTATGACAAACCAGAAGAAGTCGACAAACTTATGGATGCTGGTGCTTATGGAAAGTTTGTCGCATCTCTGGACTAATTCGAGCTAATTTATTCCTTCTCTTACTAAATACAAAAGGAAACTACTGTTTATGAAAAGCCATCGCGAAGAATTTCTCAACCGCCACATCGGGGTAAACGAACAAACGCAGCAAGAGATGCTAGATACATTAGGAATACAATCCTTAGACTCTCTTGTTACTCATGCTTTGCCCACAGATATCGTTCTGAGTAAAAAATTAGAGTTGCCACAAGCTAAAACAGAACATGAAACCTTGCAGGAGTTAGCAGAAATTGCCAAAGAAAACCTATTGTACCGTTCGTATATAGGAACTGGCTATCATGACTGTATCCTTCCATCTGTGATCAAACGCAATATATTGGAAAACCCAGGTTGGTATACTGCTTATACACCCTACCAAGCAGAAATTGCCCAAGGAAGACTCGAAGCTCTAATAAATTTTCAAACAATGGTGATGGATTTGACAGGTATGCAGATTGCCAATGCTTCTCTTTTAGACGAAGCGACTGCTACTGCCGAAGCTATGGCAATGTCCTATGCTGTGAAGAAAAAAGGCAATGGTGATAGCTTCTTTGTTGCAGATACATGCCACCCACAAACGATTGATGTGTTACAAACGAGAGCTGAACCTTTAGGGATAGAACTTGTGATTGACTCTCCTGAAGACTTTGCGGCAGAGCAACGTTTCTTTGGAATGCTTCTGCAGTATCCAGACACCAATGGTTCTATCCATACTTACCAGACGCAAATTGACCAAGCCAAGGAAGCAGGTATACTCATTACTTTTGCGGCAGACCTTCTGAGCCTCGTTTTGCTAGTATCTCCCGGAGAATTAGGAGCCGACATAGTAGTAGGCAACTCACAGAGATTTGGTGTACCGATGGGTTATGGTGGCCCGCACGCTGCTTTTTTGGCAACGCATGAGAAATACAAGAGAAACCTACCGGGAAGATTGGTAGGTGTTTCGAAAGATAAAAACGGTAAACAAGCCTACCGTTTGTCTTTACAAACTCGTGAGCAGCACATTCGCCGTGATAAAGCTACGAGTAATATATGTACAGCCCAAGTATTGTTAGCTGTTATTGCCGCAATGTATGCTGTCTATCATGGCCCTAATGGGTTAAAGCAAATTGCTGAGCGTGTGCATTATTACACGACTACTTTGGCAAAGGAATTGGAAGGATTCGGTTATAAAAATATAAACCAAACTTTTTTTGACACATTGAAGATTCCTCTTGCAGCAGAAGATTTGGCTTCTATTCGTACTAAAGCCTTAGAAAAAAAGATCAACTTTAGATACTTCCAGGATGCGGTAGGCATAGCATTGGATGAAGTGGTGCAAGAAGAAGACCTAAACAACATCTTAGAAGTTTTTACAGAAACTAAGAAAGAAATTACAGTTGTAAAAGAAACAAATATTCCAGAAAGTCTACAAAGAACTGGTACAATTCTACAACACCCTGTTTTCCAGCAGTACCATACGGAAACAGAAATGTTACGCTATTTGCGACGTCTGGAAGCAAGAGACTTGAGCTTAACAACTTCTATGATCCCCCTTGGTTCTTGTACGATGAAGTTAAACTCTTCTACGGAGATGTTACCGATTACCTGGCCTGAATTTTCCAATATTCACCCCTTTGTTCCATTAGATCAGACCAAAGGATACCAGAGAATTTTTAAGGACTTAGATAAGTGGCTATCAGAAGTTACAGGCTTTGCAGCAGTTTCCCTACAACCCAATGCTGGTTCGCAAGGAGAATATGCTGGTTTATTAGCTATACGTCGCTACCATCTCTCTAAAGGGGAATCGGAGCGAAATATATGTTTGATTCCTGTTTCAGCGCATGGGACAAACCCTGCGAGTGCGGTTATGGCAGGATACAAAGTGGTAGTAGTCGCCTGTGACAAACAAGGTAATATAGATGTAACCGATCTTAAAGAGAAGTTAGAAAAGCACAAAGAAAATGTAGGATCTTTAATGATCACCTACCCATCTACACATGGTGTTTTTGAAGATACGATTCGTGATATTTGTAAATTGGTGCATGACTATGGTGGGCAAGTCTATATGGATGGAGCAAATATGAATGCTCAGGTGGGGATTTGTAGCCCAGGTTTTATTGGTGCCGATGTTTGCCATTTGAACCTACACAAAACCTTTTGTATTCCACACGGTGGTGGTGGCCCTGGAATTGGCCCGATAGGTGTTGCTTCTCATTTAGTACCTTTTTTACCTGGCCACTCTCTCGTTGATACGGGGCATGGCAAGGAGTGTGCGGTTTCTGCTGCCCCTTGGGGAAGTTCAAGTATTGTTTTGATTTCTTGGGCTTACATCCGTATGTTGGGAGAAAGTGGCTTGACCAAAGCGACACAAATTGCGATTTTAAACGCAAATTACATAGCGAAACGCTTGACTCCTTATTATCCGGTTCTCTATAAAGGTAAAAATGATATGGTGGCTCATGAGTGTATCATTGATGTCCGCAAGTTTCGTGAATCTGCAGGTATAGAAGCCGAAGATTTCGCCAAACGATTGATGGACTATGGCTTCCATGCACCTACCATGTCTTGGCCGGTTCCGGGAACATTGATGATAGAACCAACAGAGAGTGAATCAAAAGCGGAGTTGGACCGTTTCTGTGATGCAATGATTGCTATCCACCAAGAGATCGAAGATATTATTGCAGGCAAGTTAGAGAGAGAGAAAAACCCCTTGAAACTATCTCCCCATACAGCTGAGACAGTTATTTCTGATACTTGGGAACTTCCGTATAGCCGTGAACAAGCTGCCTATCCATTGCCTTACCTACGCCAGCATAAGTTTTGGCCGTATGTTGCAAGAATAGACAATGCCTTTGGAGATAGGAATTTGGTTTGTTCCTGTCCGCCACTGGAAGACTATGCATAGTTTCACTGACTGCATAAAGATACTGGCTACATTGTGATTTGCTATTTTTTTAAGAGATTTTTCTCCATTTTTTGCACGAGTCGGCCTTTTGAATAGATGAATTTTCTCTGGGTTCTTGTGGAGAAGTCTTTTTTATTTTCTTCGCTTTGTTCGTAGTCTTCTTTGAGTTCATAGATTGCATTCTTTTTGAATTTGTAGGTATACTCGGAAGCAACAGGGGGGTCTGCTCCTCCCTGTTTTTTGCGTAGCAATAAGAGTTTATTCCTATAAAAGGAATAGATACGATAGTCATACCCTACAGGACAAGCGTTACCTATACTGGTCTCCATCAACAGGCCGTGGTGATTTTTACCAAAGTAATTTTTCTTTAAGACTAGCTGTGTGCTGCCTTTAGGCATGGATTCTAATGTCCATTTCTTCAGTAATTTCTTTTTTTGTGATAATAAGCGAAACTCAAAATTGTTTTTATATTTTTCTGATATACCAAGTAGTAAGATGTTCTTGCCGATGGAGTAGGCAAAAGGAGTTGTAAAACTACTGTAGATGTAACCACTCCTACCTTCTTTGGTTTGTATTTGGATCCAATTGAGGTTTTTGTTTCCTACTCTTTCTAAAATATTTGATATTTTTACTATACTTAGAGGAGTACCTTCCATGACTTTGAAAAGTTTTTCTGAACGTAGGTGTGGCTTTTTTCTAACATTGATAGTTCCTCCAAAGGCATAGATCTTTTTTGTTACAAAGGAAATTGGTCCTGTATTGTTCAAGTATATTGGTTCTTTTGCCCACAGTGATTGGACAAAAAGAAATAGTAAAAAACATTTGCTAGAATTCATGACACTAAGCCTTATTTTTCAAACTCACTGTTAGACTCAAGCCTATTTTGTAATTTTAAATGAATTTCAGGAGGGATTTGCTCTGGTTTGCGATTACTAAATTCATCTTCATAAGTTGCTAGGCGATTGGTAAACTCTTTATCTAAACCGACCTTTTCTCGTGAACTAGGGAAATAGAAGTATGCTTTTGCCCTACGGGGAGTGAAGGGATAACTTACTAAGTTGTGGTAGTGTACCCAATCTGAAAGATGCTTTGGTTTATCTTTATGAAATATCTTCACTCCACGACGAACATGTTTCAATTCATCACGATAAATTACTTCCATAATTTTAGCACTTTTTGTATCTGAATAGTAAGAAAAAGTCTCACGATAAATTTGAGAATAGTCCAGGTTTGCACCTTCGAACGAGATCGCTAGAATTGCAGCGAAAGAAGCAGGTGTTTGCATAGCCGGAATATACTTCCAGAAGATATAATTTAGTGGCCTATCTCCAAAACCAACTCCTAACTCCTGCATCCGTTTTATGTAGAGTTTTAAATGTTTTTGTTCTTCAGCAATTGTTTTCAGAGTTTCTCGCTTGTACGCTTCGTCTATATGAGGAAATTTTAATAAAAAATACGCAAAAAGCTCAATTGCCATAAGTTCATGATTTGCAAAATGGTGTAAGGTTATCCCACGATTACTTGCCTGGTTTAGATGTTCTAAGCGAGGAATTTTATGCTTTTTGTCTGAAAACTCTAACTTAGGTTCTCTGGTAGGTTTTTGTGGTAGAGAGTAGAAAGTTTTGCTATCGTTACGTAAACCAAGCGGAGGAGGGAATAGTTTATCTTCTAACTTAGAAGCCATAAGTAAATGTAAGCAGTAGTCTTGGATTGTTTTCACAGGTCTTTACCAAAGGTTCTTTGCAAGAGTAGATTGTCAAGAATGTACTTACAGCGTATTCGAAAACAAGCTCTTATGCTTCATATGGGAAATGAGAATAGTCTATTGCATGCAGAAAGTCTTTTATGCAGTTGCCTTTTGAAGCATTATCCACATTGATAGCGCCAATTTGACTTTGCCAGTCAAGTATATTGACTGTACGAAAGTCAATACTGATTCTTGTCTCATCTGTATAGTTGGCAAGGGTTCCGTGCAGATGAGATGCTGAAAAGACTAAAATTTCACCAGCTTTGAGAATAGGTTTAAATTCTCTTGTTTTATCAATGGTTTGTTTTAGTTCAGGAAAATGTTTGTTCATTGCTTTTTCTGATTGGAAGCCTCCCGCATTCTTCCACTCCGCGTAATCAAATAAAATTGAGTCATTTATTACAGCTGTTTCGAAATAATCGGTATATATACCAAATGTATTTTGTGCTTGTGTATCAAAAATTGGCATCCACCAGTTGAATTGTGACTCAGAGTTGGCATACCAGGTATCTCGGTGGATAGCATATGCAGGTGCAGCACTTGGTATTTGGTGTGCAGTTGTGCTGATGATTCGCAAACGAGGTACGTCAAACCATAATAAGTCAACTCTTGATGTATATTTTTGTAGGAGTTTGGACAATGCTTGGTGAATTTTATGGTTATGGCTTAGGTTGTGTTTTGCCAATAAGCCTTTTTGGTAATGCTCCTTTTGGCTGATTGCAAATTCGATTTTTAATAAATCTTTACTCTGGTATGTCTTACTTAAGATTGTTCGCACTAATTCTACTAATTTTAGGCTCTCTGGTGTCGGAGGTAATTTTACAATCTCTCCTGCATAGATTTTTTGCGCGTTGATCAATACTATCTATTAGGCTAAGAGTCGGGTAACCAAGCTACGTAAAAACGTCATGATTTTTACTTTTTTAAGTATTTTACGCAAATCTAAACTCTGCATGCCTTCTTCTTTTTGGTACTTCTGAAACATCCGAGTAAAATCTTCTAACGTCTCGTGTTTTAGCTGTACTGTTGCTGAGGCTTTATGGATGCGAAAGGAAATTAAGGGTTCCTTTATGTAATAGTAGTTGCCAATTAGAAGTAGTCGTATCCATAAGTCCATGTCTGCGTGGTAACGAATTGCAGGATCATAACCAGAAACTTGTAGAAAGTCTTTTTTGCGGAATAGTCCTGTGACGGGTTCCCCCAATATAGACCCTCCAATATTTAAGGCTTTGTAGGCGGCTTCTCTGCCATAATAAGAATCTTCTGCTCCAGGAAATCCTTTTGCAAATAACTTTCGTCCCGATGAATTGATAAGTCTTTTTTTGCAGGTAACTAGGGATATTTCTGGTAGTTCTTTTAACACCTTAACTTGCTTCGATATACAATTAGGTGCTAAGATGTCATCTCCTCCCATCAATTTGATATACTCACCTTTGGCTTTTTCGATGACATGATTCCAGTTTTCTGTCATTCCTAAATTTGTTTTGTTTTCATGCAAACGAAACATAATGGGAGATTTGCCGAAAGAGTTAATGAAGTTTTTTACTTTTTCGAAGGAAGAATCAGAAGAGCAATCATCGCAGATAACTATCTCTAATTTATCATAATCTTGTTGGGTGACACTTTTTAATGTTTCAAGGATGTACTTTTCAGAATTATAAAGTGGTATACAGATACTTACAAGATCTTTCATTTTGTTTCATATGATCCTGAAAACAATGAATATTATTGTATAGTATTTATCGAGAAAAAAACTCTAATACGAAGATATTTCTTTTAGACAGAAACGTCACATAACCTTGTCTACTTTTAAATACGATGACAGTTCGCCAGTATCTTCCCTATAACGTGTTTCTTCATTATAAGTATCTAGTTCCAGTGAACCATCTATGATAAAATTGTAGAGATACTCACCTGGTTTTAACTTCTTTTCCATGCGGAAGACTCCATCGTCGCCTTTTGTCATATAGTCGTGACCTGGGTTCCAACGGTTGAAGC
>JBCCIA010000075.1:0-17211 GCA_039028475.1 Spirochaetota bacterium
ATTTTATTTAAAGATTCACGATAATATAAAGACCATATATTTAATACATAAAGTATTTCTATTTTTTTTCAAGCAATAAATGTAAAAAAAAGCAAAGAATATGCATCTAATAGTTTACAAAAGATTCCTTTTTTCGGGATAGAACAGAAGAACCTTAGTCTTTACTAATATGTTGGGATAGTGCTTGTAATCTAAAAGCAATCTTCTAATTTGTAGAGGAGGTTGATATATGATAAAAAAAATAAAACCATACCTACTTGCTTTGCTAGTCACATCGATACTTTGCAATTGTGATAGCAAGAAACCGACACTTCCTAAAGGCTTTATTGAACAATTATTGTGCTATTCAGGTTCTATCTGCGAAAACGAAAAGGGCACACGTTTCGGTATGATTGGAGATAGTTGGACGGATCTCATCTTTGGCCAACCACTTATTCTCACACTGCGCAAACAATTAGAGCAAAATCATAACTACCGTATCACCGGTGCTACCATTGGTGGGGAACGTTTGGATCGTGTTGTAGCTCAAAATATCCATGTTAGAGTTATCGATGAAGCTGGACCCGATCTACGTTATATGTTGATATCTCTTGGTGGTAACGATTTGCAAGGCAATGCGGAAAATTATGTCGGAGATATCGAAGGAGAGAAAAATAAAAGACTGGCCACTCTGGAGGCGAATCTATTGAAATTGGTACGCGAAGGAAATGCGTACAAAATACAAAAGTGGGGTGGCGCCCCCTTGCTATGGATTATCAATGGTTATGACTACTCGAATCCTGATGTGCCGAGTCAAAGTGGCTCTGTTTCTTGTCGTCCCACTCTTATTGGCAAGGGGTTCTCTGACTCAGAAGTAACTGCGTTTACCTCCCAGGTATTGGATGACTTTAATGAAAAGTTACGCCAAATTACCTATATAGAACCACAACTGCGTTATATCGATTTACGAGGAACTTTAGGCGGTCCGAGCGTCTCGCGTGAAGATTATATGTATGATTGCATCCATCCCAATACTGTTGGATTTGAACTGTTGGCACAAAAATATGTGCAGGCTTTAGAGGGGTATACAAGTTATGAGAGATAAGATAGCAATGATTGCATTTTTCATCCTACTAGTAGTGAGTTCTTCTTTGCTTGCCAAAGAGTCTTTTTTCAACCATCCCCTACGCATAGAACCTGCGTCTGTATATACCAAAATTAGAGTAGATGCAAACGCGCGTGAAAATCGTGAGGACAACTACTATGAAAGACACCGTGGGGGGACTCTAGAAGGAGAGTTTAGTTTTTACAACTTTGCCATCAAAGGTAGTGCTGGAAAATCAAGACTAGAGCGCTCAGGAACTTCTACTTTAGACATGTACGATCGGTTTATGGTGGGACTCAAATACGGGCGCGAGTATGGGTCTACTACAGGAGCTTTCGCTTGGGGACTTGGACTCAAAGGCTTTAGCCGTATCCGCAATTTCCAAGAATACAAGAAAGATACGCAAGAGCAGAACTTGTACCTGATACGTCCCAATCTATCGCTTGGATTGCGCTTGTTGCAATTTGAATTGCAAGCAGAAGCTCATGTACAAACGGAAACAAATTCGTCGTTCCGCGAGAATACTTTGCAACAATTTCGCCGGCACTACCAGGGAGGCGTAGCGATTTCCTATGGATTTGGTGAAAACTTCCGTTTGTTTGCCGAATCTGAATACCGCGAGCCGTATACTAAGAAAGTCGATACAAAGACAAGGTTTTGGAATATATACCCTGGTTTTTCTTACCAAATCTATTCTGGTGGTAGGTTAGCTTTTTCCTACCAAATTTCTATGATGAAAGAGAAATGGAATGATGATAGGGGAGGAAGAATCAGTTATTTTCACTTTTTTTAAGGAGAGGTTCGTATGAACGAAGGAATAGCAGATGAACAACTAAGAGAGAGACTTCTTGCCAATGTGGACTTATTGGCGGAAGCATTTAAACGCACGGAAGAGGAGGTAGAACGAACGGTTTTACACTTACATGGCAAAAAAGAGGAAATGTTGAATATGTTCTTGGTGCAACTCAACCTTCCTTTAAATGTGCAATCCTTGGTTTTACTCAACTCTATCTCGAAACAAGAGAGGGGTTTTTGGGGAACATTAAAATCGATCTTTAAATAGACGATACTTTTTACGTTGTTGCTTTAGTTCTTCGCGGAGATGAGCTAAAGCGATACGCGAATTGTTTTCCAATCGTTTTTGTACAGTAGTGATTTTTTTGAGGTGTAATGTATTTTCTGTTTGCAAAAGCTGCAAAAGTTGTTCGCCTTTTTTACTGAAGAACTGATTCTGTTTGGCGATCTCTAAGTCATATAGAGAAAACTTAATTTGTAGAACCTCTTCCAGGAAACGATGACGAAAAAAGTCTAGATCGTTTGCTTGTAGTTTGCTTGTAGGGAGAATTTTTTTTTGTTGTAGAATGGCATAGAATAATCTCGCTGCGTAGGCAAAGGTGAAAACTGCGTGAAAGATGGCGTAAGGGGGACGTAGTTCTTTGCGCCAAGGAGAATAAAAAATAGCTTCTGAGAAATCTTTGCGAATGAGTTTGTATTTTTTTAGAATCAGGTTTAGATGGTGGTGCCCGCTTTCGTGTATGAGATCATCGATAGATTCTCTGGGAGAACGGTTGGATAGGTTGATGTAAGAAATTCCAAACTCAGAGAAGCGGCTGTAACTAACGACATCCTTTTGGGCAATAGCTATAACTCTACTCGTGAGTTCTTTATAGATAGAAAAGCCCTCTGGCCAATACAGTTGTAATTCTTGTTCTGCCCATGCGATACGCTTTTCTGCTTTGCCTTTGTTCTGTAAAAATCTATCATTGGAAGTCTGTAGTACCGCTAGAATTTTCTTTTTACAAGCAAGGATAACAGTCCTCAAGGAACGTTTATCTGTCTCTGCCTGTTCCCACGCTAAAAAACGATAGTCTTCTCGGCCAAAATCGTTTTGCAGATCCTGTGAAACTTCTGCTTGGTAGCTAGATAGATGCTGTGTTGGTGTTTGCTGGAGATCTTCTTGCAATTCATGGAAATAGAACCATTCGTGGTAGTGAATAAGCCACATTTCCATTCCTGCAAGTGACTGGTTGTTTTGGTATACCTGGAAGCATTCATAGATTTTTTTCCGGTAGGAAACTTGGGGAAATTCTATCTTATTAGAAAATTCTTTTGCAAGAGATGCCGCCAGTTCTTTTTTCCATTTTTGAATATTCTTTAGAGAAAGAAGCATTATTTTACAAGGAAAACTCGCTTACCTTGTATGTAACCCATAAATTTTTCACTAGCTGTAAACAAGAAATAAATCTTCTCAGTTGGAGCTAGGTGTTTTTGTAAATGTTGGGCAAATGTTTTGTTTTGTAAGGCAAAGGAGAAGGACTCTAATTTCTTCTGTTGTATTAGTTTTCCTGTAGATTTGAGACTATATAGGGTAATATTTTTTAGGTATACTTCAAAGTCTGTTTGCAAAGTCGTTTCTTCTTTGTTAGCTTTCTCAATCATCTGGAATTTCTTTATAGAACTAAAAGATCCGAAGAGTACAAGTGGGTTTGTTTGGTTGGTACCATTTCTATGTTGCCAGAAAAAATAAAATGCATACGAAAAACCAGAAGTTGTACAAACTATAAGTAGAGCCGCGGCAAGGAACAGCAATGGTTTTCTGGCTTGGGAGATAGAATGGTAGAGCTTTTGTGTTAGATAGAACACGGTGCAGAGGCAGAAAATGCCAATGGCAACGAGTAAAATACTGAGAAAGATACTAAAAACATCAGTGGTTGCAGCACTGGGGTTTTGTAATTTTACAATATGCTTGTATATAACCTGCCATTCTTTTTGCATGATCCTTTTTTATTCTACATCTTTGTAGACATTCTCCGGTGTTTTGAATTTTAACTTTTCTTTTTTGATCGATTGTGACAGGTAAATGCGGAAACGGTGTTTTACTGGTTTGGATAAAAAAGATCCATCTTTTCCTGACAGTCTTGCCTGTACGGAAAAGATGTAGTTACCTGTTTTGAGTAAACTAAGGTCGGTGATATTATAAGAAGTGGCTGTAGTAGCATTCTGTCGTACAACTACACTGCCATTGCTTTTCTGCAACTTTATGCTGTAGGAAAGTGCCTTTCTTCCTGGATACAACCATTGCAAGGTAAGCGAGTTCCTAGGGCTCATATCTACACTAGAGGAATTCTTGGGAAAACTAATAATTGGCAGGGAGCTTGGCAATACTTTCAAACGATGGAAGGCCTTGCTATTGATACGAGTTTTGTCTGCAGTCGGAACAGAGATACGCCAATAGTATACCCCAGGTTCTAAGTTTGCGATTACCAATGAGTTTTTCAAGGAAGGATAGGATACATAGGAAGAGAAATTACTTCTTTTAGCTAATTCTAAAACATAGTTACTGGCATTTGTGACTTTTTCCCAAGAAAAGGAAATTCTTCCTTCTTCCAATTGAGAATTATTCGCTGGTGTATTCAAACGGATTTGTTTTGTTTCGAACTGTTTACTACTAAATCGGAAAATGGCAGAAGTGGTCTGTTTTCCAGAATCTTTTTGCCTACCTTGCACACGCCAATAGTAATCACCTGCCGGCAAGTTTTTTTGCCAATTGTAAGCCTGTCCTTGTACTGATTCATTGAGTATGTTGTCTTGGAAAGCAAGGGTGCGGGAAACTTGTAGTTGGTAGTTTTTGAATTCTCGTTGCGGCTTCCATACAAAGGAGATCTTAAGCCCGCTTTCTTTGTCATAAGAAAATTGTTTGCCGTTACTGGGTTGGATCAGTTCTGGGGGATCGGCTTGCAGCTTTTTTGTAATTTGGAAAGGTACGATTCGAGAATATTTCAATTTGGCTCCAGGCGCTGGAGACTTCGTAGCAATCCGGTAGTAATACTTTCCTACTGGCAGTCCGTCTAGTAAAAGGGTTTGGTTCTCCGTTGGTTGTTTGCGTAAAATACTAGTGAAGCTGGGTTTTTGTGAAATTTCGAGTATGTAAGTATCGATGAATGCTTTTTGACTCCAACTAAACAGAACCCTCGGTGGTTCTTGGATGAAGGAAAAAACCTGATTTTCTTCTGGTGTAAAGGGATTTACGGCTGTATCGTCCAGTAGGTAAAATGTTCTTGCCTCTGCGAATTCCGCATTTGCTGCATCGATATAGACTTTCCAACTGTACTTACCTGGTGGCAATTCTAAGGAAAGGGATTCTCCTGTAGCTTTTCGGATCAGTTTTTTTTGTTTATTGGAGCGTAACTCATTGAGAACAATTGTATGTTCTCTTTGTGGTTTTTCTGATTTCCAACGCAAGTTGATAGTTTTTTTGCTGTTGCGAGTCGCAATGTACTGGTAATTGGTGGGAGCTTGCAGGTGGACATTTTTGGTGGCTTTGCGAATTTCGTCTCCTTGGATCTTTAAGACTTCGTTTTTTTGTAAGGATTGTTTTTGCCCATTGTTTTCTAATTCGACTTTTCCTTCGTTGACATTGACTTCGATTTCTTTGCCAACTCCTTTATTCAATTCGACATCGCCTTTATCAAGATTTATGACTGTTTCTCCTGAAACAACTTGGATATTGTTTTTTTTCCCAGATCCTTTTTGTGTATTGAGATGTAGGTTTCCTTGGACAAAATTTATATTTACATTTTTATTACCTTTTTTGAAAATCACCATAGAGTTTTCCTCTAATTCGATTTCGGATTTGTCATCCATAACGACTGTAACCCGAGAAAAGGCATCTGTTTTGACGACATCATAATTGTAGATATCGGAATCAGAGTCTAATTCTTCCCATAATACTTCAGAGCCGCGTTTGCGTTTGATTTCTTTGATCTTGAGCTTTACTTGGCCTATAACTTCCCCTTTCTGATGAGAACCACTGCACATAAAATCATATGTCAGTAGTAATCCGAGTAGGATGGCAATGCATACATTGATAAAGTTGACACGGAAGCCTTCTGACTCCTTTAGCTTACGAGTAAAGATTGTTTCTTGCACCGCGAAATACTCAATCCAAAATTTCGTATTTTACTTCTTCTTCGTCATCCCCGGCTTTTGGGGAGGCTGCTGGTGGACTTTGGTGAAAGTCTATACCGACTAAATTTCTCATTTCATCAATGGATTGCGGGCAATTTGGGTCATCGATACGACCGAGTACGGCATAAATACTCTGTGGGTCTGCTTTTCCTTTGACTTTGATCGCTTTCATTTTTTCTACTCGGAAAATATCTTTCACTTCGTTGTACAGGTCTTGCGTAATCAAAATATCTGTGCCAAAGGGTTTGTTGAGAGGTTCTACGCGAGAGGCGAGATTGACCGCATCACCAATGACTGTATACTGCAACTTTTCACTGGAACCCATTTGTCCAGCTACTACTGGGCCATAGTTTAAGCCACAACCAATTTTGATGATAGGCTTGTGTGCGGTTCCGCGACCTTGGTTAAATTTTAATAAGGCTTGGCGCATCATCAAAGTTCCGTTGATAGCATTCTCTGCATCATTGCCTTTTGAGATGGGTACACCCCAAGTAGCCATGATCGCATCGCCAATGTACTTATCAACAGTGCCTCCTGTTTCATTGATACAAGAAACCATAGCTGTCATGTATTCATTGAGAAATTCAATTACTTCTTCTGGAGATAGCTTTTCGGAGATAGCGGTAAAACTACGGATGTCGGAAAAGAAAATCACCGCCATTTTTCTTTCTCCACCTAGTTTCAACTCCTGTCTGAGTGCCATTTCTGCAATTTCTGGGTTGACAAAGCGAGCCAAGGCATCTTTTGCCTTTTCCCGTTCTTGCAAACCTTGACTCATGCGTATGAACGAGTCTGTCAATAGACCTACTTCGTCTCTGGAGTCTGGCCTTATCGCAACTTCAAAATTTCCCTGTTGGATTTCTTTGGTGGCTTGCAAGAGCCTAAGAATGGGACGAGTAATGGTTCTGGCAAAATTGTAGATAATGGCAAAGGCAAGACAAAGGGCAATTCCCATAATGATCAGATTGCGTCTTTGGATCTGGTAGACTCCCTTTAAGGCTTTTTTTTCGGAAACGATAGAAACAACACCAGCACCAGCAAAGCCAATTTTGGTATAAGAACCTATAAAATTTTCTTTGCTCTCTGGGTCTTTGTACAGCCTTTGGTTGGTACTTTCTCGGCTTTTTAGCATTTCTTTAACGATTGGAATTTTATAGAGATTTTGTCCGTTTTGCACTAGCTTCTCTTTTGGATGAGCAATGACATCTCCCTCTTCGTTGACTAGAAATGTTTCCGTAATTTCTCCTCCACCTTTGCTGGCAAACGGTTCATTGATTTTAGCAGTTTGAACCACTGTAAGCAGAATTCGTTCCTTATTTTGGCCAATGGGAATGGCGAGTAAAAAAGCGGGTGTGTTTAGAATAGAACTAGCATTATTGATCACTGCTTTGCCAGTAAATGCTTTGAAAATAATTGTAGTTTGGATACGTACTAATTTGGCAAAGTCTGGTGGAGTAAGTTTTGATTTTTCTAAATTGTCTTCACTATAGACCTCTTCTTCGCTGACTAGATTGTTGCCTTCTTTTTTGTAGACACCCAACATAAAGAACTCTTTGTCATTTTTAAAGAATAGATCTACGAAAAATGATTTCTGTTCTGGGTTTTTGAAGTCTTGTTGTAGGGTCGTGTAGAGAAGGTTGATTTTTTCTACAATAGAGCTGAAGCTATATTTCACTTGGGTTCCTACCGTATCGGTGATTTGTAGGGCGTATAGCTTGATTTGATCTTGGCTGTCTCTTTTGAAGAAGTAAGTTGCTAAGAAAATCATGATAGATACAGATGTTACAATAGCAAGTGAATTGATAAGAACCATTTTGAGTTTGATGGTCCAATAGGATGCTTTGAATTCGTCTTGGATTGCTTCGGTACGAACTGATTTTTGGAGTTCTTCTACATTCATTTAAAGAAATCGTTACCTCTTCAAATTGAAATATATTGACAAAACAAAGTCAATTACAATTTATTTTTTCGCAGCAACAGCTATGCCATTGTTTAAGGTATTTGCTAAAAAGAAATAGGGTTCGTGAACCTTGGCAGGTGTGTTACAAAAAGATCCACGAACCCCAAATGGAATTGAACCAAAGGAGAGTAAAGAACTTAACAGAGTGATAGCAATTACCGTTCTTAAGTTATAATAGGATGTTTTATGAAGTTTGTCAATAATTTTTTTCCATTACTTGTCGTTTATCAACAAAAAAGTCAATCTTTCTCACACTAAGCACACTTGACAAGCCTACAAGCATCTTGTTTTAGTGTTTTTATGAGGAAAACGCTTAGAAACGGGGTCTATTTAGGTTTTGTGCTAGCCTTTGTATTTTTAGGGGCTTTTCTCTTGTATACCAAGGCTATGGATGTGCAGCAGCAGCCTTCTACTGCTGTAGATTCGTTCTCCTACTATATGTTGGCATGGATCGTCGTATTATTTATTACTCTTGTATTTTCTGGTTTGTTTATGGGGTATTTGGCACTTCTTTTTACGCAAAAAAGAAAACGTAAACTATTCTTGAGTGCTGTAGCAATTTATACATTCCATTCTTGTCTCATTGCTTACGCTATGATTTATGCAGAACCGTACTATCCAGAAGGACAGAGCCGCATTTTAGGTGGTATTTCTTTGGGATTTATGGGAGCAGTTCTCTTCTTCATTTTCTTTGTACCTATACTATTGGGCATTAGTTTTTTATTAGAAAGGTGGGCTTTGCAAGAAGAATATGATTAAAAAGTTCTTTTTTAGCATGCTTTTATTGGGCTTTCTCTGGTTTCTCTATATGGTATTTATAGAACGCTATTTGCTGCAAGTGAATACCTACCACCTTTCTTTCCCCAACCTTCCTATCGAGTTTGATGGAGTCCGCATTGTGCAGATCTCCGATTTGCATTATGGATTCTTAATGCCGATGTCCTACATTCGTTATGTTTTGGCTACGGCAATGGAAGTAAAGGCAGATATTATTGTAGCAACAGGAGATTATGTGAAAAAGAGCAAGAGTAAGCAGGAAATTCACAAGGTATGGCCAGAGTTACGCAAATTATCCGCGAAATATGGGGTGTATATGGTTCTTGGCAACCATGACCATTCTGCAAATGAAAAGTTGTCCTTGCAGTATTTACAGGAAAGTGGCTTTTCCGTAAGGCATAGTGCACGTTGCATTGGCTGGAGTAGCCGGCGCTTGTGCATTGGTGGAGCAGGAGATTTTACGGAAGATGATGCAAAGATTGACCTAGCATTTAGCAATACCTATAGCAATGATTTTAAGATTTTACTAGCTCATAATCCTGATACGGCAGATCTATCTTACCAAACTAAAGTTGATCTAATCCTAGCGGGTCATACACATGGAGGTCAATTTCGCCTACCGTATTATGACAAAGCTCTCATTCTTCCTGTTAAAAATAAACAGTATGACTTTGGTATGCGAAAGAATAGTAGAGGACACACCGTGTTTATATCGAAGGGGATTGGTTGGTCTTTTTTGCCATTGCGCTTCAATTGTTTACCTGAATTGGCAGTTTTACAATTGCACCGAGCGAAGAGAAACATAAAAATTCACGATTGAGTGAAAATTCTTTTGAGGAAAATGGGAATAAAAATATGTCATTGGATTTATCTCGGCAAGAATTAACCAAAGAGTGTCCTTTGGATGGTAGTTGTGATTGGAATTTTCTCTACCATTCGCAATTTTCAGAGTACAATTTGCCTATTTACGCCTGTTCTAAGTGTAAGCTACAAGCCTTGTACCCACGTAATATTGATTACCAAAAAATGTATGGGCAAGATTATTACGAAGGTAGGGCTGAATATTCGTACTATGATGAAAGAAAACAGGAAGTATTTGCTTCTTATGTTTGGGATGCCAGACTACGCAATATCGCTAAGTATATCCAGAAAGGCAACTTTTTAGACATTGGCTGTTCTTTTGGTGGATTCTTGCAGAGAGCACAAAAAATGGGCTTTCGGCCTTATGGAGTAGAAGTTTCACAATTTTCAGCCGAGTATGCCCAGAAAAGGGGGATTGAGGTCTACCAGGGAAACTTTCTCGATTTGCAGTTGCCTGAGAATTTCTTTGACGTCATCACTATGATCGAAGTCATCGAACATTTAGAGTATCCACAAAAGATTTTTTCAAAACTGTCACGTATTCTCAAACCAGGTGGCCTATTGCTATTGCAAACAGCCAATTTTTCGGGTAAGCAGGCGGTAGAAGCCGCAAGTAAGTATCATTATTATTTACCTGGGCATGTTTTTTATTATACTTGCGAAAACTTGCAAGAAATCTTGCGTAGACGTGGGTTTACTCGTTTTATTCCCTATTACGGAGTGGATTTTTCCTTGTTGGCTAAACTTAGAAAGTCACGTGGAACTTTTACGAGTTGGCAAGATTATTGGAAATGGTGGCGGATTGCAAAGTACCATTGGAAAAGTAAGCTTTTTCCTGGTAGTACTTCTAGTATGGTACTGTATGCGTTCAAAGGAGAAACGAACATATGAAAGAAGAAATGTCATTTTTAGAGAGAACCTTAGTCCTTCCTGAAGAGCAAACATGGAAGAGAAAGTTTATTGTAATGGCACGGATCGTTTTGGTTTCTATCAGTCGTTTCCTTAGCGATGAATGTTTGATAAAGGCATCTGGAATTGCTTATACCGCAATTATCTCTCTAGTTCCCACTCTTACAGTTGGCTTGGCATTGGTAACGCTGACTTCCGGCTTTGATTCTAAAAAAGAGCAGTTATTTGATACAATCAATACCTACCTATTAAAGTATAAAATTCCTCTAGATATTTCTCCTTACTTTAAAATTCTCGACGATTTGGTGAACTCTGCAACACAGATTGGAGCGATTGGTTTTATTGTGTTGATTTTTTCTGCAACAGCAGTACTGCGAACCTTTGAAACCGCTTTCAATCATATCTGGCGTGTTACAACGGCTAGATCGTTTTTTAGTAAGATTATTTTTTATTTTTTTCTTATGTCGATCGGTCCTTTGCTCCTTATAGTAGTAACGGGTTATGCGATGAAGTTTTCTGATGCCGTACGCGTCTCTCACTTTCAATCGATCCACCGTTCTCAGGATGGCTTTGTTTGGGTAACAGGAGAAAGAGGAATCCTATCTAATCTTTCTGCTACAGTAGGAAAAATTTTCAATTTGCGTGATGCAAAAGTTGATTTTGAAAATATGAATTGTTTCTCAACAATTGGAGAAAAGCAACCTGCTTGTGATTTGCCTAACTTAGAACGGGAAAATTATATTCGTACCCAAGATCGCGAAAAAAGAATGCTATCCGTATCTGAAAATGGAGTCTTACTGTATTCGGACAATAAAGGCATACAGTGGAACCTGGACTATTATCCGAATTTAGAAATCAAAGATTTTGCTTTCTTGGATAAATACACTGTTTTTCTTTTACGCAAAGACGGCAAAATTTTACGACATTCTCTGGGAATTCAGGCAAAGGAACTTACGCTCCCCGATTCACAGTCTTTGGAAATTCGTAAAATTTTCTTTGCAGATGAAAAAGTAGGGATGGTTTTAGATAGAAACGGTAAACTTCTTTTGACGCAAGACGGAGGCGATTCGTTCCTAGAGAAGAAAGTTGTAGGCATTAGGGGAAAGAATATTACTAAGAATTATGAGTTGAATGATTTCCTATATATAAGTGAAAATGAATATATTGTAGCCGGTAACAAGGGCAATATTTTTCATACCTTAGATGCAGGAAACACTTGGAATATGGAGTTGTCTCACAAAACTTTTTCCTACGAAAAGATCTGGCAGGTGAAAATGCAAGGACAGAAAGTTCTGCTTGTTTTGAATGCGTTGGGTCAACTCTTGTATTCATTGGATATGGGGAAACGTTGGAAAGTAAGTTATGTAGATAAGGTAGGTAAGCTCGCTGATCTCATTCCAGTATTTCCAAATGGGCAAAAAGCATTGAAAAGTTCGCAAATACTCTCTTCGGGGCAGTTTTTGGCTGTAGGAGAGTTTAAACTATTGCTTGTTGGTTTTCTCAAGCAAGGTAGATTATTTTGGAAACCGGTATCTGGTGGTTCTTCGGTATTTTCTTTGTACAGTTTTTTGCGTATTCTATTTCCTCTTACGGCGATTTGGTTGTTCTTCGTCTTTCTTTATAGTTTGATTCCTAATATTAGAGTTTCTTTTCGAGCAGTCTCGATTGGTTCAGCGGTAACAGGGGTGATCTTGTTGTTATTTTTGGCTTCTTTTGGCATTTATGTCCGTTCTTTTTCTGCTACGACAATGATTGTTTACCAGGCTTTAGCAGCGATTCCGATTTTCTTACTATCAGTTTACAGTTTTTGTATTATTATTTTATTTGGCGCAGAATTGACGGCAACCCTACATTACAAAGAGAGATATCTGTTACCAGTCAATCCGTTTGCTAAAAATGAGCGGGAATTGGACCATTTCTTTTATAAAGTTATCAAATTTTTAGTAAAGGTCTATCGTTCCCAAAAAGACAAGCGAGTTCTGCCTTCTGAGAAAGTTATGAGTGAGTATCTGGCTACTTCTGACAGTGAACTGAACTTAATTACTGAACTTTTGGTAAGTAATAATCTATTGCTTATTGGGCAAAATGGAGAGTATGCCCCAGTACTACCAGCAGATTATATTAGTTTACACGATATATTCCGTAAGGTGTTTAGCAAGTCATTCCGAGTTCCTAAATCAGAATCTGATAAGGAGCTACAAAGTAAACTACAGGCCTGCTTGCAAGATACGGATATACTTGTTAAAAAACATCTACAGCAGATCAAATTATCCCAATTGCTCTCGTAAAATTTATTAACGAGAACTTGCTTTAAAGTCATAGATAATCTCTTTGACAAACTCCATAGGAATACGTTTGATGCCGTTTTCGGTATGTACTACAATTTTAGACGTACCCAATTGGTCGATAATTGCACCTATCTCTATGCGACCTGATTTTAAGATGATCTTTTCCATTCTTTCGTAGTATTTGATGATCTCTTGCTTGCTCTTTAGTGATTTTGGATTTGCCACAATTGTATCATTGAATTTACTTTTTTTGACTTCTTGCATTTTTGAGATTTCGGTTTCTATTTGTTTACGTTCTTTCTCGTATTTCTCTGCTTGTGACTCATCAATGATGCCACTGCTTAGTTTTTCGTTTAGATCAATGATTTGGTAGGATTTTGTTGGTTCAATTTTGATAATTGTACTAAGCTCCTGTTCTTCTTTTTTGATGATATCTAGGGGCTTTAACATAACTTGGATTTGTGAAAATTGTTTTAATTTTTTCAATAGAGCGGCATTTTGTACTTCTTGTGTTTTACCTGCTTCTTGGAGAAATATATCATCATTTGGTTGGAGAGATGCCTGCTTGCCTTTAGGTA
Organism: Spirochaetota bacterium; assembly: GCA_039028475.1. Taxonomy (GTDB): domain Bacteria; phylum Spirochaetota; class Leptospiria; order Leptospirales; family Leptospiraceae; genus JBCCIA01. The sequence goes on from JBCCIA010000075.1 coordinate 13,426, forward strand.
TCAAAGTTTGTGTAGCTAAGAGCTTTTCTTGGATTTTAGTAATATAAGGGTTACCACTATCAATAATCCTTTTAGGTAAGTAGGGGCTGAAAGTAACCTCTCCTTCAACTACTTTGATGGTGCTTTTGGTATCTTTGGATTCAATAATGAAAGAAGTGCCTTTTATTTTCGCAAAGGAAAAAGGGGTTAAAAACGTATAATTATCATTGGTACGTAGTTTATCGATGTTTGCGTAGATTTTCCCTGAGTCCAAAGTAATAATTGCTGTGGCTGAAGTCTTTGTTTTGCGCAATGTAGTAAAGGATAGATGAGAATTTGGAGCTATACGTACTACGGATTCGCCTCCAATCTGTATGTCGACTTTGCTATTGCTCTCTGTTGCAATTGTATCACCAGATTGGAAATAGGCACCTATTTTTGCTCGTTCTTCTGTAAGATCAGCATGAGAAATTTTGGCATCACCTGTACTGAATACAACAACGGCTGATAGATGATTTTTATCCTTATGAGATTGCTTTTGGATTTTTATCTTATCTACTGGTTTTTTGCAGAACGGTAATATGCCCAAGATACTGATGAATAAAGAGTAATAAACGATTTTTTTACCCATTGTTTGCATGAATCCAAATCCTTTGCTGTCTGTCTGATTATTGGGAGATAAAAGAATAATCTTAAGAAATTACTATTGCTAATCTCTCAACACCAGCAAACACCATTCCTAAATAAAAGTCAATTTCTTTCTTTATGGATTCGGCGAATAAGCAAGACTTCTATTCGTTTTCTTCAATGAATACCCAAGATATGCCCGAGTTTGTTTTTTTTAGTAAGGAGATATTTGTAGTTTTCCTCTACGGAATCGATCTCTATTGGTACTCTGTCGATAATTTCTAATCCGTAGCCTTCCAAGCCTACAATTTTTCGTGGGTTGTTGGTCATCAAACGCATTTTCTTTACACCGTTGTCCTGGAGAATTTGTGCTCCAATACCGTAATCACGAAGATCAGCGGGAAATCCGACTTTTTCGCTTACTTCTACGGTATCTAAGCCATTACCTTGGGAATTATAGGCTTTTAATTTGTTGATGAGTCCCATTCTGTGTCCTCCTCCTTCTTGGCGCATATACAACAGAATTCCTGCCCCTTCTTTTTCAATTTGCCGGAGAGCACGGTGCAATTGTAGACTACAGTCACTGCGCTGGCTAAAAAATATATCTTCGGTGAGACATTCTGAATGGACTCGAACGAGAATAGGACTATTTTCATCGACCTTTCCTTTGATCAAGGCGACATGGGTTTTGTCATCAATATGGGTAGAATAGGCTTTCACTTGGAAATTGCCATATTCAGTAGGAAGTCTCGCTTCAGCTTCTAATGTTACCAGTTTGTCTTTTTGCAGCCGGTATCTAATTAGGTCTTCAATTGTATAGATATTGAGATCGTGTTTTTTGGCAAAGGTATGTAAGTCATCCATCCTTGCCATACTCCCGTCTTCATTCATAATTTCGCAGATAACCGCAGCGGGCTGCAAACCAGCTAATTCAGCGATATCGGTAGAGGCTTCGGTATGTCCAGCACGTCGCAATACGCCTCCTGGAACGGCTTCTAAGGGGAATAAATGGCCTGGTCTCGTCAGATCGTCCGGTTTGGTGTTTTCATCTAGTAGTGTTTGAATTGTTTTTGCCCTGTCCGCTGCTGAAATTCCAGTACTGACGTCTTTTTTAGCGTCAACAGAAACGGTAAAGGCTGTTCCGAAATGGTCTCCACCCTTGTCTACCATTTTTGCCAGTCCCAATTGGGCCAATCTCTCTCCCAGCATAGGAATGCAAATGAGACCCCTACCATGTGTTGCCATAAAATTAATGGCTTTGTGGTCTGCAAATTCTGCTGCAATCACTAGATCGCCTTCATTTTCTCTATCTTCGGAGTCTACTAGGATAATTATCCTACCATTTTTGATTTCTTCAATGGCATTTTCTATAGCTTGGATCATATAGTTACATAAATTTTTGTTCTAATATTTTAATACCAGAAAAAAACTTTATTTTATTGATTAAATTCATTCCTATATTTAATCATTGCTAGAGTTACAGATAAAAATATAGTGTATTATAGTGATCAAGTCGTTCTATTCACCCAATGAAAGTAATTTCTTACACCTATTTCTAGTAGATGATAAGGAAGAAAATTTACTAATTGTTTCACGCGTATTAGAACGAGAAGGTTTTACTACACAAACTGCTGATTCCGCTGAGTCGTGTCTAGAGTTATTACAATCCGCAAGTATTATGCCAGACCTTTTCTTGTTAGATGTAGATATGCCTGGTATGGATGGTTTTGAACTCTGCCAGGAGATTAAAGCCAGGCCTAATTTTCAAAATATACCTGTAATTTTTTTAAGCCAATTTAACGAGGAAGAAAAAGTAGTGCAGGCATATTCTTTGGGAGCCTGTGATTATATCGTACGTCCTTTTCGCCGGCAAGAGTTAGTCGCTCGTATCAAATACCATGCTAACATAAAAACATGGACAGAAGAACTTCTAACAGCTAACCAAACCAAAGATAATTTTTTTTCCATCATTGCCCATGATTTGCGCTCTCCTCTAAGTGGTTTATTGGGGGTTTCACAAATTCTTTTGGAAGATGTGAATTTGATGTCTCGGGAAGAAATTACGGAAATCAGCAACCAGATCACCAACTCTGCAAAGGTATTATTCAATTTGCTCGAAAACCTATTAGAATGGTCGAGAATCCAGACAGGCCAGTTAAAACATGACCCACAACAAGTGAATCTGATAGAAATTTTTGAAAACATTGAAGGTTTATTTATAGGTGTGGCAATGCAGAAAAAAATAAACCTACATTTGCCCTACGGTTCTGACTCTGTGCATGTTTTTGCAGATGAGAATATGCTTTTTACTGTTTTACGCAACCTTGTATCCAATGCATTGAAGTTTACTAAAGAAGGTGGTACAGTTTCGATTGCATACGAAGGCGATGAAACGGGATATATGCAAATTTCTGTCTCTGATAGTGGAATCGGTATACCAGAGGCTATTTTAGAAAAATTATTTGTCGTCGGGGAAACAAAAACAAGGTTAGGAACGAACCAAGAAAAGGGAACTGGGTTGGGTTTGATCTTGGTAAAGGATCTTGTAGAATTGAATAAGGGTAAGATAACGGCTGAAAGTGAAATTTCTAAGGGAACTACGTTTCGCTTTACTGTCCCTTTGCTAGAGCAGTAGGAGTGGGTGCATGAAAGTTGCAGTACCTTTCTTAGCTATTGTCCTATTGTGCGTATCTTGTAAAAAGCCCCAAGTGCCAAGAATTGAGGATGAAGAGGAGTTTGGTTCAACTATAACCTTTCGTAATTTTATCCGGCGTGCCTTCAATAGCGATGGCGTATTGCAATGGGAATTGGATGCGCAAAAAGCCTATGTATTTATCAAAGAAAACAAAACCATTGTCTACGAATTGGAGTTGAAACAATACGAAAACGGAGCTTATAAGTCTACCATAACTGCTAAAAAAGGAGTTATGGACCATAGTATTAAAAAAGTCCATCTGCAAGGAAATATTGTTGTGATTTCTGTTGAAAAACGCACTCTAAAAGCTGAAGAATTATTCTATGATTTGGAGGAAGAAAAGCTAGTTTCTGATGGAGAAGTGGCTATTTTAAGCGAAGGCCTTACCATTCATGGTAAGGGATTTCGGGCTGACAAAAATCTAAAAAAATATACAATTATAAAACCAACAGGTATTACCAAGGGGAATCCTCTTAAGGAAAAAC
>JBCCIA010000076.1:0-17207 GCA_039028475.1 Spirochaetota bacterium
CCTCTTAGTTTTCGGCCATTTTTTTCACCTTATTTTTTCGATTTTGCTGTCCAATATTCGGGGTCTAGCTCAGAGTGTATATCTAAATGAAAGCGATACTGGATTAAAGTTAAAGTAAGAAAGTGAGTTATTCTAGCTACTTGAATAAAATTTCCTCAGTTTAAATGCAGTGCAATCACGAAGAAAATCAAATGAAATTTATTGCGTATACAATGCGAAATTACCAAAACGCCGAGCTACCTGCTGCTAATAATTCCCCCATCATCACACCCCCACCTCATTAATAAAAGCCAAATTCGACCCAATTTCCTTATCCAATAACAACTCCAAGGCTTTAAATGTAAACCGATTCACACCTTTGCCTCTACCTTGCAACAGTGTAGAGATGCGTCTATTGCGAAGGAAACCTGAATTGTTGTAGAGGTTAGGCGAGTGAGAGGAATTCATATTCCTAACTGCGAGAAATGAATTTAGCTTGAAGATCTTAACAACTTTTAAATAATCGGCAACCAGATTATCGCTGGAAAATACGAGGATTCGTGTTGTGTCTTTGTTTTCAGAGTGTTGTAAAATATCTTGGATCGAATCGCAGGTATGTTCGACTTTCTAATGGTACATATCTGGAGTTAAAGAACGCAAACGGTGAAATCTTGGTTTTAGGGATTCGATAAACTTTGTATTTTGCAGTAGAACTTTTTAGAATTTTTCTAATTCTTCTTTAATCGAGTCAGGATTTGCACTATTATTATAGAGTTTCAGAATTTTCACTTCATGATTCACTTCGATTTCTATATAGTACATAGAGACCTGTTTGACTAGTACTGTTTTTCGAATGCCTAATTTTGGCAAATAGATCGGATACATTTTAGGATTTGCAGTGACCAGATTAATAGTCTTATTAACTGTCTTTGCAAATTTTTTAGCTGAATTTTTGCCCCAATTTTTATGGAGATATTGAAGAATCTTCTGATAATCTAATTCAGCATGGTTTGACCAGCTCACTTTTCTTAACATTACAAACTCTATATAAAATCATCAATACGTTTTTCAACAACTTCATGGGGTGTTTCACGGCCACTTTTAATATCTTCTAACCCTGCTTTGATTCCTGTTATTTCTTCCTTAGAAAGCCCATTCCATTCATCATATTCTAAATCTGAATCATCTAAAATTCCTTCAAGTTTTAGCAAAAGGGAATAATCATAGAGTTGGATAATACGGTTTATGATTTCTAATTTCTTTGCTTCAATATTTATTTCTTGGTATTTTCCAGTTTCCATTAAGAGTTTTACTCCACTTCATTTCCAGAAGTCAAACAATGAAACTGATCTAAACCCTTGTCAAGTAGCAAAATTAAAAAAGTGCTATTTGCTGATAAAACAAACCGTATAAAAAAATCCCTTTTTTCTGAAAAACCGTAAAAAAACGCGTCACAGTTTGGGGATTTTGGTTCTTATGGGGTAAAGTAAAGAGGTACAATATGAAAATTCTTAGTCTTGTTTTTGTCGGTTTGGTTATGCTGGAGCATGTGTATATCCTGGTATTGGAAATGTTTCTCTGGACGAGCCGTGGTCCCAAGGTATTTGGCATTACTAAAAAATTTGCGGAAGAAACCCAAACCTTGGCGGCAAACCAAGGGCTCTACAATGGTTTTTTAGCAGCAGGTCTCCTTTGGACGTTCTTCATCCAAGATCAAAAATGGGCATTCCAAATCCGTGTTTTTTTCTTACTCTGTGTGATAGTCGCTGGGATTTATGGGGGGCTTACCGCAAACAAAAGAATCATTTTTGTCCAGGGAGTCCCAGCTATGATTGCCTTGGGTCTGCTATGGCTGGCGAAGGATAAATTTATCGCATAATATATATTACTGGCGGTATTCTGTGACCAACATTTTGGCAAAGACACGCGAATACTGCCGCTGTGCATTCTTTTTCCAAACAGTTCCCAACCTTTCTAACTTATCCAATTTATCCAACTCCGAAACAGAAGGAAAATCAATAGAAGTTTGTATAGTACTATCTACTATAATTTGGCTATGACTGGGCCAATCTTCATGCTGTTGTTTGTTTTGCAAAGCATCTATACACTTGCAAGAATGGCCAGGACTGACAAATTCACATTTACCGCGTAGGTGCCGCTGCAACTTTTTCTTACTACGGCCGTGGATCTGTCTGACCGTATCTGCTGGTTTACCGACAATTTGTGCAACCTCCGGGCTTTGCAAGGAGACAATTTCTAATAATATGTATACCATTCTTTCCTGACTACTCAAAACTTGCAAACTGAAGTGAATGCAAACCAAACGGACATCATCTTCAGCAACAGTAGCTGTAGAATTTTTCAGAGGAATACTGAGATGCTTGTCTTCTAAGGGAAGCATTAGCGGGAGTTTTTTACGTTTCTCATTCCACAAATGATGCACGGCGATACTGTATACCCAAGTACTAAACTTAGAGCGAAACGCAAATGTACCGAACTTATCTAAAATTTTGACTACAATGTCTTGGCTTGCATCTTCGGCCGCTTCAAAATCACCCAAGTACTTTAGTGATAGTTGAAATACATACTCTCTCGTCGACCAGGAAAGTCGTTGCAGATCTTGTGCCAACTTACTATCTCTATATTTATCAGCTAACTGATTTAATTCTGCAAAATCTATCATGTTTTTCTACTCCTTACGTATTCCACAAATATACTCGTTTCCTTTATAGTAAAAAGAGAACTTTTTAGCATTTATTTTAGTCATAAAGATACATTTGTTGCCGTACACTAGCTCTTTTGGACGGATAAAGTATGCTTTTTACTTAGAAACTATTTTTATCTTTGACAGCAATAATGTATATTAAAAAAATTAGTATATTAGAAAAGCTCTATACAGAAAGAAAAGTTATATGAAAACTCTAGCAAAACTATTGATACTCTTATGTTTATTGATTTCTCTCTACCGTTGCCACGAGAGAAACAATACAAAAGACATTGACTCTACGCTTCTTTTTTCAGATGGTTTTGAATCAGGTTCTTTGGTATTCTTTGATCTTTTAGACGCGTACCCTGTCTTAAAAAGTGGCCTGAAGAGTCTCAATGCCAGTACGTTCAATCTTGAATTAGACAATGCTTTGCGACGTATCCACAGTAAAGATATCAACGGCAGCCTAAGAGCTTTACAATTCACAAGCCTAAACGCCAAATCAGAAGTCCAAACACTCAGCCAGCAAGGAGCACAGCTACTCCAACGAGCCAGAACCACTGATGCAAGTTCCTACAGCAACCTAAGTCCTTGGTTCGAAAAAATGCGTAACTATTCCCAACCTGTCATCCGGGGTTTGCTCCCCATTTCCGCCCAACAATTGCTCACAGACTATGCCAGTAAGAATACCAGTACAATCCAAAGCAGTTTTGAATCCCTAGCTAGCGATTTGGAGTCTGACGATACAAAAAACCTACTCACCGACTTGGAAGATACGGCTCATAAGGGTATCAACCAAAATAGCACGGTTCGCTCTGGTCTAGAAGAAACAATCAATGGTGTTTTAGATGGCAATATCATCAAAGATACCAGTATTAAAACCAAACTCATTAACGGTCTTGGTTCTATTGGTGAAATGATGTACCAAAAAGCTGGTTTTTCAGATTCCAAAGACCACGACCAGGTTTTCAAAGAACTTATTATTAATTTTGAAGATTATTTCACCACCGGTGGTTCTCAGCATACTTCCGACTATAGTACCACTAGCTACTCCACCGAACTGGAAACTCTCTTTGTCGATCTATATACAGAAGTCCGCAAACTTATCATTCCTGATACAACCTATACCAAAGAATCTGTATCCCTACTAGACAAGCTCGCAGAGAATATAGGGCTGTTGGAATTCAGCCAAACGACAACCGGCTTGGATACCACCTTAAAAAATATGCTGCGTCTAGATTTCAAAGGACTCGATCGTTCCTTTTCCAACAATGGTAGTAGCAATATATCCAGTCTAGAACACTTATTTTTTGTGCTTTCTCTAGTGGATTCCTATGGCTTTGCCTGGGATATGAGCGATGTTGCCAATTGTGGCGATAGCAACAGTGGCACCGCTTGCAACAACTGGATTACCGGAACGACCTCTGGTGAAATGACAGTAGGCGATACTCTCTGGTCCCTACAATCGGTAATCCAAAGCTCCAGTAGCACGTTTAACTTTAAAAATATCCTTTATTTGAGTTCCGAGAGCCGCAATATCTTCAAAAATAATGTAGAACTCTCTACCAGCAACAGTACCCCCGTCAGTATGAATACCCGTGTGCTTAGGCTACTGGAAACCGAATCTTTAGGAGCTACTAAGGACATCACAGATACCTCAACTGATAACGTATATGCCAAAACGGTACCTTGGGTGATGAACTGGATCAAACGAGTCCTCTTCGAAGGCTATGGTCCCTACTACAACAAAAATCGTACCGACTCATCCGGCAATTTTTTAGCTCTAGACGGTACACAGCTGAAGTACACAAACAGTTGGTCTACAGGAGATTACAAGATTTGTCTAGGAAAAGACGCAAATTCGGATGGAACCGTTGATACCTATCGTTGGGTAGGTCTGGGTGGCAACGAAAGCGACGGTAGCACTATCATCCACCCTACATCTGCTTGCAGTAGCTACCCCAGCCCTCCCAGTAACAAATCGTGGACGTACACCATCCAAGAAATCTCCAAAACCGATTCGGAACGGGCAGTTAGTTCCGATGAAGAAGCGTTTTATAAAAACTTCCAATGGCTGTTGTACGAGAAACGCTTTGTCGTTGTAATCCCTGCTAGAGCAAAATTGCATTCTTCTGTGCCCTTTGAAGAAGGACTATTCATTATTGCGATCGGCAACGGTCTCAAAGGTATGATGGGTCTCAAACCCAACTGTGGTGCAAGCAATTTACAGACTGAATGTGGAACGTATAACGGTGTGTGGGCTTCAGACACATCTAGTAGCAAAACATTAACGCTAAAAAGTTATAGCTCACAGGGAACTGACCTTACTACATTTTCTGATGTTCCCGGTGACTCCGTACTACTCATCGAAGGTTGGGGGTATGGTTCTAGTGGAACTTCCTCTACTTTACAAACCAGTTTGGTATTGCCTTCCTTAGTCTACAACTTGCTGATTCCTGCTACTACGGTTTATGGCTTGATTCCTCCTTCGATTTCGAAAAACTTTGATGTCCTCGAACGCCTTGGCTTTCTCACAAGTTCGACGATCGCCCCCTCCAGTGTAAACGACAACTGGGATTCACGCAATAAGCTCTTACCCCTAGTCGCCGCTCTTGCAAAAACCTTAGATGACCAAGTCGACGAAAGCAACAGCAAAAACCCTCATTCTATACTGGCAAGCCTAAGTAAGATCCTCGCAAGACCCTATATCTACAGCGGCGAAGACCCTGTCTCTACCAGCTCCAGTGGCTATATGAAAGATAGTGCTCCGACAACAACACCAACGATATTTCGCTTTCGCCTAGCAGGCAGCTCCAGTTTTACTGGCATCCGTTCTCCAGAAATGACTTCCTCCGAGTACTATCCGAGTTCTTCCTACCGCACACCGGTTAGCTTTTTGGTAGAGAATAGCCGCAAATTCCAGGACGGGGTGCTAAGTCTTGTTTCTAAAACAAGTATGCTGGATAACTTCATCCCCGCCTTTGCCAAACTGGGAACATCTGCCAATGCAAGCGGCCGCAGTCTCATCATGAGTGGCCTCGCAAAGATAGTGGGAGAAATCAAAGTCACTTCTGATTCCCCTAGCTCTAGCCAATACAATATCCAAACCTATCTCAAAACAAAAATTGATACCTTGGCAGCCTACCCAGATAGTCGCAGCAGTGATGTAAGCAGTTCAGACTGGGATGGGGTCACCGATTCTGTTAATTTTGCAAAAGACTACTTATCACTCTCTTCTCCCTATAGCCTCATCAGCAGTTTCAACTTCCTAGTCGATATGCTAAGTGAAATACCGCCGAGTTCACAAGAAGTTACCTACATGCTAAATGTTGCTGGGAGCCTATTTGTCAATACAGATGGTACACGACCCTACCAAATTCGCGATATGTTACATGTATATACCTCGCCCCTTCTGCGCCAAGTGGCACCCTATGGAAGGAACCTGTATGCTCTAATTGGCTCTTTAGGAGTTTCAGGAAGTTACTTCTCCTATTTAGAGAGAAACATGACTATAGGCAGCTATAAAATTACCGAATTGCTACTAGACGCAGAACAACTTCTACAATCGGCTATGATACAACGAAAAGAAAATGACACCGATTCTCTACTCTATTCCACAGGAATCTTATTAAAAGCCTTTGCAGATGTCCAAGAGCAAGGCAAAAAGTTTAATGTACCAGGCTATTCTTTTGCAGACAGTCTAAATGTAAATGATAACGATACCTACTGGCAAAGATTAAATATACTACTAAGTTCAAAATAAAGGAAAAAACCATGAAGCGAAGTTACACCACCACACTATTTCTCCTTCTGTTCACACTGACACACTGTAAAAACGGACTCGCCCCCGCAGTGAGTTCTTTCTTACCAATAGCCTTACAAGGCAACAGCTCAGATGAATACACTGAACCCACGAATACAGAAGAAGAAAATACGAGTAGTAGCGCAGCGGTGACTCTCTATACAGCAACAGATGTTTCGGAATCCTGTACAGCCAGCGAGACTCCAGTTGACTTTGGCAACAATGGCCCCGAAGCCTACTTCATGGTCTGCAATAGCGAAAACGTCGATCGCTACAAGCATTTGGAAATTCGCTTTTCTCACCCCGTACAACGAGCTTCCGATCCCGCAAATCCAGAAAGCAACTCGTTAGAAGCAAACTTCAGTGTTGCCACCAGCAGTGGCAGCCCTCTTCCCGGCCCTGCTCCAGGGGGAAAACTGATTTGGAAAAGTCCACAAAGAATTATCTTTGACCCCTACCGTGAGTTGGACTCCAGCCAAGAATATACCATCAAAATTACCAGTACAACAACCACAACAGATGGTACAGCTTTGCAAGAATACAATCAGAATTTTACCGCATCACACGATTATTTCATAAGCCACAGCATCAATTCAATTGCCTTAGCTGGTATAGATGATACAACTTTTGAACGTGATGCAGACCAAGACAACAACCCGGACGACCTAGTTCTCACAAGTAGCTTCACCAGTTCGCAAAATGCCTTCCAACTCATCCAAAATATTTACCTATACAAGCTAGGTTCTACAGTGAGTAAAGAGATCTGCTCCAGCAATTGCTCCTCTTTACCATCCTCTCTCAACCTACTAACAGATACATCCTTTCCACCAACAATAGGTGGTAATACCTACTACTATAAAATCACTACGCAGGATGGCAAAGTTTACAACCGTTATTTTAGTTTTAACTACGGCGATGTGAATAAAACACCAGACGACCTGGTTACAAATGTTGCATCAGGGGTGCTGGATCAAAGCCATATGATGGAATTCTTGGAACGTGTGATAGAAAGATTTGCTCGGAATGACTTCAAAGTCACAGGAAACACCTTCAATGATTTTGCAAAGGGTGACTCTTCTTCCACTCCCCGATCCGGCTGTTACGATTTTACACAAATCAAAGATAACAACAATAACCCTATTGCAATTTCCTATCTGAAAAACTACGGCAATGGCACTGGTAGCAATATGGGAGGCTACTGCGGTGACCCTCGTTTTACAGCTACAGCAAAAATGACAGGTTTACAATGTATTTTGTTAGGTTTTGGAGATTGTGAAGGCGAAGCTGCGATGGATGTTTATGTCAAAAATATATATATCCAACCAACAGTCTCTGGCAACAACCCTACAGTCATAGCCGATATGAAAGTAAATTCTAATGGTGAATTAGGAGTAGATCTAGAAAGTAAAAAAGCGGTAGTAGAACTTGCCATTGTTGCTAGCTTTAACGATAAGATGAGTATTTTTGCTGCAGGCTCACAGCTATACTTTGAAACCACAGCAACCTTAAATATAGGTAGAACAGAAGACTTTCGCCTTGCCAGAACAAAGACAGCTCTTTCGGTTGATACTAGCGGGGTTCTTTCTCTATTGATCAATTCTGGTTATACCCCGGATGATACCATTACAGACAACTTTTATATCAAAGATTGGACAAACCCCAAAGATGGCAATTGCTGGGATGGAGGTAGCTACCAGAATGGAGATTACAACTACAATAAATCTGGCTGTAGCGATAACTTATATGTAGATTCTATGACAAAAAAGGGTCACAAAGTTGACAATGGGTTTATCAATTTCCTGGTAGATGTTGTCGATCTAATTCTGCCTAACTTGATCAACGACATTGCCAACGAAATGGTTCCCATTGTGAAGGGACAAATAACCCAGTCGATGTTGCGAGATGTCGTCCAGAGAGTGGCTCCCAATGTTCTCAATGCTATTGTAGGAAACCTAAAAACCGAAGGGGTCACAATTGCTCTACCCTCTTACCTACCCGCTCCTCTGGGAAACTACCCCTTAAATGCCAAAATACAACTCTCTACAGACGCTGTGTTGCGTAATGACGGTACAAACAAGGGCATTGTCACTTCGGTTCACGCCGGAATCACAGCAGCTTCCGCACACGCAACTCCCCGCAGCCACGCCAACGCCTCTGGTTTTGTTTATACCAAAGACCCTAGCAACGCTCTAATAGACCCCACACAAAGCCAACTCTTCCAGATGAGTGCCAGTAATCCTGGCTTTCTTTTAGCCTTACACTCCGATGCGGTAAACCAAGCTGCATACCATATGTGGAAAAATAGAGTATTGGATCTGGAATTGGACGAAGCCTTTATCGATGCGATCAATGCTTTTGCCGGAGATGACCCGTTACTGAAGCTCTCCAAATCTGTACTAAGAGCTTCCGCGATTATCTCCATCCTAGCACCTGGACAGACCACTTTAGAAGGAATTGACAGCTCAGGCAATATATTACCACCCATTGACGGCGGAGATGAAGTCTACTTCAAACTAGACCCCATCATGCCTCCTGTAGCCAAGATGATAACGAACGCCAACCACGACCCCAATGATGCTAACTCTGGTCCTAGTATCGAAATTACCTTTACCGACCTACAACTATCCGTCATGGGTAGACGCTCCGATTCTTCCACTTATAAGATTGCCACAGTGCGCGTCAGCTTAGATGCCAAAGCGAAAGCAGGTTTCCAGCCCTTCGCCAACAAACCCTGTAGCCAAGGTTTGGCCAGCTGCGATAGCAATAAAAACAACCTCAACGCCATCAGTGTCACAGTTTTTACCGAAGGACTTAAATATTCCTTGGAAGCCTTAGAAGGACAGGAGTTCAACCCCTATGGTCTAGACCCAGTAGGCATCCAAGTTATATTAGACCCTCTGGTTACTTCTTTAGTGGTTCCTTTGGTCAATAGCATTCTCAATGAAATTCCTCTGCCGGCGAGCATTCCCTTTCCTGCATTGGCAACAAACAATGGAACTTGCCTCATCAATGCCAAAACGGATCATTCTATAGAATTCAAAGGCTTAAAAGTGCCCGATGCAGATGCAGCAAACCCCTACCTGTTTGCCAATATCCCTCTCAAAGGCAACGCACAACCTGTTTACTCCAGTAGTACAAGTGAACCATCTTCTGGGGATGCCGCCAGTATCATCCAATGCCCCTGAAGAAAGAGGGGCTTTTTCCACAAATTTCCGAAATTACTTGCCTAGAATCCCCTAGGCTCTATTCTACCTCTGGAAATGTTGCAATTTTTTTATATTTTGCTGTTGCTGGGTATCGGTTTTGTATCTTCTCTACATGCAGAACTACCACGCCAACCCTATGGATTGCAACGAGCCCACTATTGGCAGTTTTGGTTTCTCTACGATACTGAGACACGCCCTGCGCAGAAAGAAGGGGTATTTCATCCCTTCTATAGCAAATACACCGACAGAGTTACCGGGCACAGCTTTTCCAGCGCCCTCTACCCCATCTACTACAACCAGGAAACACAACATTGGGGACGGTGGAGTTTTTTCTTCCTCTTTGGTGGTAGGTATACTAAGCATCCCGATACGGGTAGTGACAAAGATACCAGCTATGGTCCGTTCATCTGGCACGGCAGCGGTAATACCGAAAAAGACCGCTATTTTTCCGTGTTTCCCTTTTATGGCAAGATCAAATCTGCCTTTGGCTGGAGTGAGGTAAACTTTGTCCTATGGCCCCTATACACCAATTGGAGTCACAAATCATACAAAGCTCACTCTGTTCTTTGGCCACTGACATCTTATGGCAAAAACGAAGTTCGCAAAGAATACCGCATCCTACCCTTTTACTCACACAAAAGTCATATCGGTAAATACCACCGCACTTCCGTACTCTGGCCCCTATTCCAATGGGGAGAGAGCAACTTAGACAAGGTAGAACCTAGCAGTTATGGCTTCTTTTTCCCGTTTTATGGGTATAAAAAATCCTTGTATGGCAACCTAAAAAGCTATACGATTCTCTACCTTCCATTGCCTTTTTACAGCTATGGTTATGACCGCAAAACAGGAGCGACCGAATACCGTGCTCTCTTCAGTTTTATCCAGTATGGCTATTCCAACGATAAAGACTACCGTAAAACAATCTTCTTTCCATTCTACGGTAGATCGCATTTCGCCAAGAAGACTGCTGTGTTTATTACCCCTCTCTATTTTCATTTAGAATCAGATACCTACCACATACGTTCCAGCTCGTACTACCTGATTCCCTTTTACTTCCAATCCAGAAGGTGGTATGTAAAAGAAAAAAAACTCTCAGCCTATTATAAGCTCTGGCCACTATTTCGTTATTACAAAGATAAAGACGGCAATTTAAGCTACAATAGCCTAACCTTCTTGCCGGTTCGCTCAGTTTATGCGGACAAAATCTGGGATCCGATTTTATCACTCTTTTCCTATTCAAAGCAGATCAATGGAGAAAAGAAATTGTCCCTACTTATGAGTCTATACAGCCAAAGATGGTCTAGGGATGATTTCCATGCATATATTCCACTTCTGTTAGATTACTCCAAAACAGAAACATCTCGCAAATGGGAAATTTTATATGGCCTCTTAGGATATACAAACGAGAAAAAGCGAAGTACTTTTAAATTATTTTGGTTTATTGAATTATGAAATATTTCTACAATCTATTAGAACAATCCTTGTATGGAGCAGGATACACCATTATCCTACTCTATAAAACTATCCTACAATCTACCGCAATCTTTTTCAAGCGCAGAGAGATCGTCCACCAAATGTATGTCTCTGGTATCAACAGTTTCTTTGTTGTCTCCATCGTTGCGGTTTTTACGGGTATGATCATGGGATTGAATGCCGGTCTAGGACTCAAGGACTTCGGTGCCGAAGGACAAATCGGCAACCTCCTTACCATCACTCTAACAAGAGAAATGTCACCATTCATGACTGCATTGATTCTCGCCGCTTCTGTGGGTTCGGCCATTGCAGCAGAAATCGGTACAATGAAAGTATCCGAGGAAATTGACGCTCTAGAAGTCATGTCTATCGACCCGGTACGCTATCTCATCATGCCCCGTGTCCTTGGTTTTTCCAGCATGGTTCCTATCCTATGTGTATATTCGAGTATATTAGGTGTTCTGGGAGGAGCTGTAGTTGGACAATTCCAACTTGGTGTAGATTATAGGATCTATTTCAACGACGTAATTGCCAGGGTATCCTCCACCCCTGGTCTAAAAGATCTGTATGTAGGGCTATTCAAAGGGTATATCTTTGGTATCACGGTTTCCATTGTAGCCTGCTCACACGGTTTGCGAACCACAAATGGTGCCATAGGTGTGGGTAGAGCGACGAGGCAATCTGTTGTAACATCCTTTCTATTAGTTATCTTTTTTGGTTACGTTTTAACTGCCATCTTCTACCGGTGATCTTCTATACAAAAGGACTGAATCCAATGATTTCCAACTATAAAAAACTCTTTTCTCGCTTGCACAACGCCAAAGCTGGTATCCTAACCAACCAAAGTGCATTTGGTATGATGAATACCTATCATTTTGAAATCTATAAAGAGTATGTAAATGCAAAATATCTCTTTCTACCAGAGCATGGGCTATTTGCAGAATTGCAGGATCAGGTGTCTGGTTCTGGTCTACGCTATAATTATGAGGGTCTTGAGATTGCCAATCTATACGGTGATGACGAAAGGTCGTTGGAAATTGACAAAGAAATTCTAAAGAAAATAGATGTGCTTATTATAGATATAAAAGATGTAGGTTCCCGCTATTATACCTACTTAACTACAGCTTTTTACCTTTTACAATCCATTAGCCAACACAATAAAGAGAAAAACTCCAATTGGATCGAGGTAATCGTTATCGACTCCCCCAACCCGATCGGTCGTAAAGTCGAGGGCAGTCCTTTACAGGAAGAATTTGTTTCCTTTGTAGGTGTCGAAGGGATTTTACACCGGCATGGCTTTACACCTGCTGAACTTCTGTCGTTCTACAACCAACGCTTTCGTTTCAATATCAAATTGAGTATCGTTCCCATTGGTCCCATCCACCCAAAGAAGGTCAACAGTTTCGCTTGGGTACCACCTTCTCCGAATATTCCCACTAGCAATACTTGTTATGTGTACCCTGGGCAGTGTCTTTTAGAGGGAACAAACATGTCCGAAGGACGGGGAACCACCAAACCTTTTGAAATTTTTGGTGCTCCGTATATTGATATCCAAAATAAGTCCTTATTGAAAAAACTAAGCCTGCACCAAAAAGACCGTTTTTTGCTACGTCCGCTTATGTTTATGCCAACCTTCCACAAGCACCAAAACCAACTTTGTGGTGGTTACCAACTTATTGTAAATCGCAAGAAAAAATTCCATAGTTTGCTATTTTCCCTGTATATGATCCGAACCATTCGTGAGCAGTATCCTAAGCAGTTTGCCTACCACCAGGGTATTTATGAGTTCCGTTCGAATAAGACAGCGATAGAACTACTTACCGGAGATCGTTTTATCTTAGATTATTTAGAAGGGAAAAATGAATACCGCGAACTCAAAGAATACTTCGATGATTGTGAGTCGTATTGGAAAAAACTACGCTCTAAGTTTTTACTATATAAGAGCCTGTCTTAAAACAAAGCTACAGGCTCTTACAGCTCGCCTTTGGTTAAAGAATTTGCTTATTTTCAGACACGCTTTAAGTAACTCTCTGAGATTAGAATTTTTATAGACATCTATCCCCATAAATCTAAAAGAATACTTACGGCTTCTTTTTTTTAATATTTAGCTTAAAAAAAGAAATACCACTTATCTGCTATGTTCTCTATACACAAAACTTCATATCTCTTCTTCTTCATATTAAGCATGGCTCTGTTCCATTCCTGTAGCAAACAGACGCAACAGGTGAAAGTAGGAACAATCGATTTGCGAAATACCGATCTTTCCCATAAAGGTCGCATAATAAATCTCGATGGAGAATGGCAGTTCTATAGAAAAGATTTACTTGTAGATTGCCTACCCCAATGCGGTAAAAGCGATCTCCTACGAGTTCCCTACCACTGGAATTCTAAATTTGCTGGAATAAAGCAAAAGAAAAGAAACCATGCCAGCTACTACCTTAAAATACGTCTACCCGAAAAGCAACATAAACTTTCCCTCTATTTAGAACAGGTATCAGGTGATTATAGTGTTTTTATCAATAGAGAAATCTTCAGTTTGCAACAAAGCTTTTCCAAAAATTCCGATTCCAAACCTATCACTATCAAAAAAGCCAACATAATTGATCTACCAATTGCCAATAAAGAACTGGAAATTATTATCCAGGTTAGCAATTACCAGGGTTCTAGAGGTGGGATAACTGGGTCTGTTTATCTGGGTAACTCCAGTAAGATAAAAACTAAAAAGCAGAATACCTTACGTTTGAATTGGCTACTAATGGGGCTATCTTTCGCCTTTACTGTATTATTTTTACTATTCTTCTTGTTGCATAGGCATTATCTTTCCTTGGCATTCGCTTGTTTATCTTTCTTTTTGCTATTGCAGAAGCTAGTGCTATATGACCACTATATCTTTGGACAAATTACTAAGGCTACTTTAGTTTCCAGTGAAGGTATTCTATTTTTTACAAGTTACCTGGTATTTTTAGGCTACGCTATTTATTTTCGTGGTTTTTTCCAATTTTCTCTCAACCGCATCGGACAGTTCTTTTTTCTTCCTAGCCTTGTTTTAGCTTTTAGTGGTTTGTTTTTAGGTATGAGCTACAACATCTATTTTTATATAGCTTTACAATGCCTTTATGCAACTCTATCAGCTTATGTCATTTATCTAATGCAGCAAAGAGCATTCGAGGATACCGAGAAATGGTTCTCAATGGCGTTTTTCCTTCTACTAGTCTCATTTGTATCCTCTACGTTAAATGATTTTTATTTCATCCAAAACGATGAGATCTCATTATTCAGCAGTCAGCTTTTTCTTTTTATCAACGCATTCTTAGTCATAGCAAATTACAACAAAGGTAGAGAACTTCTACAAGAACCTCCTGAAGAACTGCAAAAGACCAACTTACAGTTACAACAACTCGACAAATTGAAAGACGAGTTTCTCGCCAATACCACACATGAACTAAAAACCCCCCTGCACGGAATCATTGGCATTACCGAATCGATACTCTATAGCAACAGCGAACCTATCAGTGAAAAAACGCAGCGCGACCTATCTTTGATTCTCACTAGCAGTAGAAGGCTTGCGGGACTCTTAAATGATATTCTCGATTATTCTAAACTAAAAAATAGAGAACTAAACCTACAAATGGAAGCGATCCATGTTAGCAGTATTGTAGACATTGCGATTTCTCTATTAAAACCTACCATAAAGAATAAAGACATCCAGATACACAATAGAATTTTAAATACAATAAACCCCGTTCTGGCAGATGAAAATCGTTTGGAACAAATTCTCTTGAACTTGATTGGCAATGCTATCAAGTTTACCCACCAAGGTGAAGTGGTTATTGATGCCAAAGAAAAAGGAGAGTTTTTACAAATATCTATTGCTGATACAGGTATAGGTATTCCTAAAGACAAACAAAAAAACATCTTTAACTCCTTTGAGCAAGCCGATTCTTCTATTGAAAGAGAATATGGTGGTGCTGGCTTGGGGCTATCTATTTCTAAAAAACTGGTAGAATTGCAGGGAGGAAAAATCAGCTTCCAATCCAAAGAAGACCAGGGGAGCACCTTTCAGTTCACTCTACGACTTGCTGAACAAGAAGCAATCACTCCCTCATTCCATGAAGATAAGACAATTCATAAGGTAGAAGCGTATGATGAACTTTTAGAAAACAAACAAGAAATAGTTTCTACATCCTTGCCACAGATTTTGATTGTAGATGATGAAGCGATTAACCTGTCTGTTCTGGAAAATATTCTTTCCTCTAAGTACCAGGTTGTAAAAGCCACAGATGGCAACGAGGCCTTAGAAATCCTTGGAAGTACTAAAGTAGACCTTATCATTTTGGATGTAATGATGCCTGGCTTGAATGGCTATGAAACATGCCGGTTGGTACGAGAAACGTATTCTGTGGTCGATTTACCTATCTTGCTTTTGACAGCAAAAAATAGAGTCGAGGATGTTGTCACTGGTTTTGAGTCTGGCGCGAATGACTACATACAGAAGCCCTTTTTCCGCGAAGAAGTTTTGGCAAGGGTCAACTCCCATATCCACGCGTCACATCTTGGTAGACATTTCTCCAAGTATGTACCTGCCGATTACATGACCGTTCTCGGCAAACAATCCGCTTTGGAATTACAACTTGGTGAATTTACCTCTGGAGATATGGCTGTTATGTTCAGTGACATCATGTCGTTTACCAATATAACAGAGGGCATGCAGGGTAAGGCTTTATTTGATTTTGTGAATTTTTATTTTGAAAATATGAGTCCTATTATCCGCAAGCATGGTGGGACTATTGTCAAGTACATCGGTGATGGCATGGTCTCGATTTTCTGGGGGGACAATGCTGCAAAAGCCGTGCAAGCAGGGATTGAAAAAATCCAAAGACTTGCAGAGCTCAATGAAGAAAAACGTAAGAAAGGCATTGCCACCTTTGATATTAGCCTTGGTATCCATTTTGGCAAATCTCTTCTCGGAATCATTGGGGAGAAGTATCGCTTACAGGGTGATATCTTTTCAGATAACGTAAATTTGGCAGCAAGGGTGGAAACTCTAACGAGATATTACAATAGTTCTATTGTCGTTACAGAAGATGTTTTGAAAAAAGTTCCCGAACCCAATGCCTTCCAAGTGCGCTTTCTCGACAAGGTAATCGTTAAGGGACAATCTGTACCGGTCATTTTGTTTGAAGTTCTCGACTCACTACCTGAAGAAGAAAGACAAAGAAAGCTACAATCGAAGGGACTCTATAAAAGTGCTCTCACATCGTATTTTTCTCAAGAATTTTCTTCAGCTTTACGCGAGTTTAAAAATATCTGCAAGCAGTATCCAGAAGATGTTCTAGCGAGTATCTATGAAGAACGCTGCCGAGAATTGGAAAAAATAGGCTTTCAAACCGACTGGGATGGCTCGTGGAAGCTAAAACATAAGTGAAGGTGTGTTTATATTTCCTATTCTGCTAATGAGTTCTTATAATAGGCATGAAATTACATCCTGCGTATCTTCCTATTTCGATGGATGCAGTATTTTCTTTTCTCATTTTTAAAACAAAGACGGTTTTCTTTAAAGGTTCGTTTGTCTAAAGCAGTGAAGCCAGGTTCCTCTATAGTGATTTGCTGTTTTTTAAAAATAATTTTCCTGGGAGAATCCGATTTGTGTATATAATTCACTTCTTGAGAAATCCCCAAAGTATAGTTCTTATAGACAATGATAGATTCAGCTGCTACTTGGCAATTGGGTTCTTTTTCGGAACAAGAAGATTCCCATTCCCCTTCGTGTAAACTTTCTAACCTCTTTCCTGAATGTATATCTATAAGCTCTTGGTGGTGTGAAGATCCTCCACCGCAAGCATAGAACATATCTACTTGTATGGTTGTATCGTCATACCAATCCCCATAAAAGGAGCGTTTGAATACTAATTCTTTGGTTTTTGCTTTGTACAGTTTCATATAGCAATTAGAAGCAAGCGAACCATCATTCATGTGGGCATTTCTATAAAAACAAATCAATGCTCCTCCTAAAATGTATTTCCATTACCAACCAACAAGA
>JBCCIA010000077.1:0-17187 GCA_039028475.1 Spirochaetota bacterium
AGTATTTTGATAGTTTTTTAGAAAAGCTTCCAGTGAGCTCCCTTGGTTTCCCCTATTTTTTGAATTTTCTTTTGTTCTCGTAATTCTGAAATAAGGTTATGGATTTTATTTTTCTTTTGTTCGTCATTCATCAAATTAGGCAGTTTTTCCCATAGAAGTTCATCAATGTCTTTTCTTTCTAAATGGCCATGTTCCTTTATGGCTTTTAGTATTAAGTCTAAATAATATTGTTGGTCAAATGCTTTATTCTTAGAATAATCTGCTTTTTGTCCCATCTTTTGAGCTATGGTTTTTGAAGGATAATAATTTGGCTTTCTTCCTTCTATTAGGTTCCTTTTTTTTAGTAAATTCTTTTCATTTTCTGAAATATCTTTTTTCTTTTGCACCTTATCTAAGAGGAAGATTTCGTTGAGGCTTAAGTCTGTATAATTGGCTAAAATTCTTGCATAATCCATATTGAGAATTTTCCCTGTAATAGTTACTTTTACTTTGCCTTCGGAAATGTTATAATCAGGCATAGGAAAAAATCTCTCTTTTTGGTAGATATACATCTTTCGGATACCTCCTCCCATTGTATCTACCATTTTTAAATTGAACATAGCCGTTACCAAAAAGGGGTTTCGATAAACTTGTTCAGGTGCATCGTCCATGATAACTTTTTCAACAGTTCCAGGGATAAAATTTCCAATATTTGAAAATAACAACTGGTCTTCCATTTCAATGACATCAATTCGCCCTGCTTTTGTGTAGTCTTGGTGTGCAATACAATTATTCAATGCTTCTCTTATTGTATATGGTTCATATTGATCTATTTCTTCTGGGAATAAGCTTCGCTCTTGTAAGTAACGATATTTCAGATTTCGTATTTTGTGATATACTTTATCAATTGCCAAAATAAAAGGACAACTATAGATTGAATAATCTTTATTGTTACCATTAGAGTCTTTTAACAACCATCTAATCTTAGCTTCTGCGGGGTTTAAATGATACTCAGATTCCTCTTTGCCTAATAATAGGATAGCAGTTTTGGTAATTTTTCCTTTAATCGTTATTTTTGCTTTATTTAAAAAAGTAATGTCATCCCATGTTTCTAAGTCAGTAGCTTTTTCTGGAAATTTGTTTTTGAAATTGTTTCTTGCAAGTTCGATCGCAGTTTTATCCAAATCATCTATAGTCGCTTCGGGTAAAATTTGGAAACTCCAATCATATTGCTGAATCTGGCTGCGTATTCTTTCGATTTCTTCAATATTTAGTGGGGAAAGTTCTTCTCCATTTCTTCCGTAATAATGACCCTCAAAAGAAACGGGAATGCCTTTTGGAGCTGCTGGAATTTGGAATAACAAAACTCTTTTTTGCTGTTTGGTTACTTCATAAATTTCCATGAATGTGATATTGTTTGTTACCTTATTAGCAATTTCTCCTTTTAGGCTTTGTAAGTTCCGGGAGCTTTTTCTATAAGAAGTGCCTACTACCGAGTGATCTTTATCTTTTATACCAAAAATAAGCCACGCATAGCTTTCACCTTTTAAATTAGCCTCATTACTCAGTGCTGAAAAGTATTTTCCAATTTTAACAAAGCTATAATCATTTTTAGCCTCTTTAAATTCTAAAATTTCTGTTTCTGCTTCAGCGTTTAATAAATCATCTAATATTTTTTCAGGATTCATATATTTCCCTAACTCAACAAAGACTCATACACAGCAATGGTCTGCTTCACAGTTTCTTCCACAGAAAAGTTCTGCACATGCTGTAAATTAAAAGCACCGTATTGTTTTCGTAATTCTTCACTTTCTATTAGAGTTGTAAAATCTTTCGCAAGGGAATCGCTATCGCCTACATTTGAAATAAGGCCACCTTTTTCATGGACAATCATTTCGCCAATTCCGCCACCATTGGTCACAACAGTTGGTAAACCACTTGCCATTGCGTCTAATACGGAAGTTCCTAAGCCTTCTTCTTTTGAAGTTAATGTGAAAATATCAATGAATTTTAAGAGTTCTGGAATATCTTTGCGAAAGCCTAAAAACAGTACCTTGTCGTTTATGTTTAAATCGCTAGCAAGCTGTTGGAGTTCTGACTTTAACTTTCCGTCTCCGATGATCAGGAAAACAAATTTCTTTTCTGTTTGAATCTTAGCAATAGCGTTGAGAAGTGTTTTTTGATCTTTATGATCCACCAAAGCTGCCACATTGCCTATCATAATTGTTTCATCGGATAACTGGAACTCTTGCCTAAAAGCTGTTTTTTCTTTTATGTTTACAAAACGTTTGGTATCGACTCCACTGCGTACTGTAATTGTTTTCTGGGAGTTTACACCATCTTTGATCAATATAGAGCGTACATTGTCAGAGACACATAAAAAAGCATCGATCTTATCAGAAAAATACTTTCGTTTGCTGAGAAAGTTTTTCTTAATCGGAAAGTCTACACGGCGTGATACAATGAGCTTTGTATACGGGTTTTTATATTTCGCTCGCAAGGCAATGGAGTGGGCCTTAGCAGTATGTGCATGGATGATTTTTACTTTTTCAGTACGGATGATTTGTGACACTTTGCGTATACAGAATGGATCTAATTCCCCCATCATTTTTATAGGAAAGTAGGGAGCGATTCCGGCTGCTCGCTTTTCTAACTCTGAGTTTGGTTGGCCAATGATGATTTGTTGTTGGTTGGCTTGCTGTAAACCTTTGAGCAAATAGAGCAGTTGCTGTTCTCCACCTCGCCATGTTTTTTCTGTATTGATGTGTAAGATCATATCAAGTTGTTTGGAACAATACTTGCTCACAGCTAAAACCTGGTCCCATCGCCGCCATGAGTCCTTTCTGTTTTGCCGAGAAGGAAGTTTGTAGAAAATCAGCAATGACGAAGAATATTGTTACGGAAGACATGTTGCCATAGTCTCTTAGAACTTTGTATGCATGGTAAAAGTCTTTTTCTTGTTTTTGCATAACTTCCTCAAAGGCTTGTAGAACTTTAGCTCCCCCTGGGTGGAAAAGAAAGTGTTTTAAATCATCTGGACTTATACCTTCTTTTTTGAGGAAGGAGTGGTATACTTTAGAATAGTCTTTTTGGATTAGGCTTGGTATGGCTCTATCAAAGATTACTTGCAAGCCGTCATCTTCGACTTCCCATCCCATTACATCTAGCGTGTTCGGCCACTTTTGCGATTGGTAAGAAAGAAGCTGGATGGAGTTGTCTACTTCTTGGCCAGAGAAGATAGCTGAGCTTGCACCATCGGCAAATAGCGATAGAGCAATAAAATTTGCCTTTGTTTTATCGTTAGAGCGAAATGTCAATGTACATGTTTCAACAACCGTTACTAAAACCTTTTTTTCTGGGTATGCCTTGCAAAAGTCGATCACACGTGATAGAGAGTAAGCTCCACCAGCACACCCCATCCCAGTTACCGGCAAGCGTAAAACAGAATTCTTCATCCCGATGATATCTATTAAGCGAGCATCTAAGGTAGGAGTTACAAATCCAGAACTTGTTACTACTAGAAAGATATCTATGTCCTTGGGATCTAATTCCGCTTTTTGCAGGACAGATGCAATGGATTCTTTTGCAAGTGATTCTGCTAAATTTACAAACTCTTCATTTTTTTGTGCGAAGCTAGCACTTTTCTTGTACCAAGCAAAATCTTTTAGCGCATAGCGTTTTGCAATTTTAGCATTGTCAAAAGCTGGAAGTAAGCGTGTATACGGAGTGTTGGCGAATAGTTCTGCCGCAAACTCTTTGATTTTGTCTTGTGCAATCGAATTTTCTGGAGTAGTAGTAGAGATTGCATGCAAAAATGCCATATTTACTCTTCTTCGTTGGGGTGTTTTTTGGTATCAAACTTTAGTTCTACAATCGAGCCGTTGATCTTGTGGTTTTCAATTTTTTCGTGTATCTCATCGTTCGAATGGTACATGATTTTTACAGTATCCATTAGAGTATGTATGATACGTAGACCTTGCCCCATATTTCTATGTATTTTTTCTTTGCCGGAGTAGGGCATTTTACCTGGAGTACTTTTTTGATAACTTTTTAAGCTATGGATAAAGTCGGCAAAGCTGGAGTGGGGGTCGCATACAGCAGATGTTTTTTGCATACTATCTTGCATTTTTAAGCCTTTGCCATAGTCAAGGATGTAGAGTAAAAAACGGGCATCTTCAATGCGCCAACGACAAATAATGGTTTCTTGGCTGTCATTTGAGATATTGGCTGAAATAGAATTTGTCAATGCTTCATCAGAAGCTAATACAATTTGTGAGGTGTTTTCTTCGGTAAAATGGTTTGCAAGTAAGCTGCGGCGTAATTCTTTGCGAAAGAACTTGACGGAGCTCATATCTGGTGGTATGAATAAGACATAAGAATTAGGTTTTTCTTGGACAAATAGTAATTTTTCGCTAATTCCCATCTCTGTTACCATTTTAAAGCTTCATCTCTTTTCACCTGAGCCTAGTCTTTCACTAGTATAATACTTTTATACTAGTAATGTAAGTGCAGAAGTTTACCCCTTTTACTCTTTATCCAGTTAGACGTATAATTTCCATAAAAAAAAGAATAACTGTAGTAAGTTCCTAAAAATTTAAGCGAAAAATAATTATAACTTGGCCTTATGGGATAGAATAGTGGAATATGAGTTTGTCGGATAGGTTGCCAGCTCGGTCCTTTGCCTCTACCTCTAACACATGTTTGCCGCTTTGGTAAATTTTTTCTTTTGGAGAAAATACTTCTCGCAATCCACTCTCAGGGTCGTGATCTACTCTTGCTTTCTCTCCATCGATACGGGCACTTATATCTTGAAATCGAACGCCACTTCCTATGTCTGAAATGATTAGAAAAATTTTGTCATTTTTGTCTAATTTGGCATGATCACTATACCTATGCACACGGATTCGTGGTTTTGCTAGATCTGCTAAAACAATATAGTTTCCGCTAGCACGGTTACGGTAGCGAATCGCAAAATTTTTTTTTGGGCTGTAATATGATTCTAATCTAGATATGACATATCCACGGTAGTTCACTCTGTAAATAGCGACTTTTTCTTTGTCAAATGGCAATTTTGCTAGGGAATAAAAATATATATTATAGCCTAAGTGGTAAGAACGGTAATCAGGGCTGATGGTATATGCGTCGGAAAGAGGAATGAGTTCTTTGTAGGGAATTTTGATGTGAGAGCTTTTTCTTACAGTAAAGTTCGCTTTTTCAAAAATAGAGTATCCAGGAAAGAATAGTTCTACTTTGCCATTTTTAGAGCGGATATTTGCATAGGAATCGGGATATACCGTATAGTGTTTTACTCGGTCTGCTCGGTACGGGTATTTGCTTTGGTCTTTTCTCAACTTTATAGCAACCGTTGCATTGCTATGCAGACCTTCTACGTCGATTGTTAAGGTATTCTTTTCTTGAGTCAGTTTTTCCGAGCTTATGATCCCCTTACCTTTTTCTGGGTATTTATGTGTGAGTAGTCCATAATTGGCAATACTGTGCAAATGGTAGGTAAAAGGCTTGCCACTCATATTGCTGTGAAAGTTATCAAAGAGAAGACAGGAGCGGTATTGATGTCTTTTTTTGATTCTTGCAATTTTGATAACTTGTAGCTCTTTCGCATTTAGGTAGGTGGATATTTTGCGAAAACCTATTTTGTTAGAGTAGCCTGAGCGTTCATGCCCAGCAAGTTTGACTGATACCTTGCCCTGTATCTTTGCTGTAGTGGGGCTAGTATAGGACCCATCGCCTTTTTTGTACAGAGGAAGTTTGATAGGTTTTTGCTTGCCATTGATATAACTAAAGGAGTCTTCGGGTTGTAAGGTAACGTGAAACAGGTTTATTTTGCTTTGCGGGTTGTAGTCTAAGCCAAAGTCTGCTGGGTTGTAGTGAATGCCATCCCTCAGCAATTCTAAGTGTAGATGAGCCGGTCCCATTCCGGTACGACCTGAGTATCCTATGATTTCCCCCTTACCAAAGGGAATTCCTTGGTTTAAAGTATAGGTGAAGTCCATACGTTTTTCTACCATCTCTCGGATCACTAGAGGCAGTTTCTGCAAGATTTTCTCTGAATAGCGGCTCAAATGGCCGTAACGACTGGTCATACCGTCGTCGTGTTGGAGGTATAGGGCATTTCCTATGGAATAACGCAGACTTTGTAGCTTGACAATTTTACCATTGCTGATAGCCACAATAGGAACTCCATCACGGCTGCCAGTGGAAAAGTCCATTCCCAAGTGGAAGTAATAGTAGCGAAATTCACCAAAGCTCCCGGTAATGGTTTTGATGCCTTTTACCGGCCATGCGTAGTTGGTTTTACTGGCAGGCAAGGAGGAACAGAAAAGAAACAGCAGAATGCAGAGAACATAGTTTTGGAGTCTTTGCATGGTATGAAGAGTATTTTTCTTACAAAAAAGTCCCTAACGTTGGCATTTTGCTAGGGACTTTTGGGTATTAGTGGCTTATTTGTGGGTTCTTACAAAAGCACCGTTCCAGTTATCTGGCGGAGGTTCTGTTCTATAAATTTCACAGCGTTCGATAAGTTGTATGACCGCTTTATCTTTGGAACCTTTTGCTTTTTCAGATTCGCTAAACTTTGCAATGGCTTTATCGAATTCACGGTTTAAATGTAGTTGGAATGCTTCCTCATAAAGACCGGTAGCTTCCACAATATTCTGTGGAGACTTACCTTTTTCGGAGATAAGCTCATAGATTTTTACAGGTTCTGTTTTTCCTTTCACAACTACGGCATCTAGTAATTTGGTGAACATTTGCTCTTTGATCCGTGAGTTGGTCATTTCACTGATTAGTACGTTTACACCATAATCTTTACCAGCTGCTTCCAAACGAGCTGCTAGGTTTACGGTATCACCCATCATGGTATAGGATGCAAGGTTGTCGGTTCCCATAAACCCCACTTTGGCAATTCCTGTGTTGAGGCCGATACGGAAATTCATGTTTCGCGCGTCATCGATGTACATGTTGTTAGCTTTCCAGTAGTTTTTCAACTCTTCCAGCTTCTCTAACATTTCGAGTGAGGCTTTCGCAGCATCGATAAAGTGATCGCTGGTTTCTACAGGAGCTCCAAAGATACCAACAATCGCATCACCTATATATTTGTCCAGGGTACCACGTTGGTCTTTCAGGATGATTGTCATTGCAGAAAGATACTCATTTAGAAGTGCAGCCAGTTGTTCTGAGGTCAACTGCTCACTGATAGTCGAGAAACTCGCTACATCTGAGAAAAAGGCGGTGATTTCTTTTTCTCCCCCTTTCTTGAGCGCTTCTAGGTCGTTGAGAGCCTCGTTGACAATGGTAGGGTCAACCATATTCCCAAGGACTTTGCTGTATTTTCTTTTCTCAGCACCTTCAACGAAGATCATATAGCCGAGATAAAAGCCGAAAGAGATTGGATAAGAGATAACAAACAGAGCTAAATTGAGTAAGTAGTCATTCTTAAAGAGAAAAAAGCTGAGAGAAACGTAACCTGCGATAAAAGCTAGTGGGATTAAAATCCTACTTGTCGCGCTTTTGGAGACAATGAGCAACGTCCCCGAGATGAGTGTCATAATACAAACAATGAGTAAGGTGACCCATTGGGGAATTTTGTGGAGAAAGTCTTTTTGTAAGACATTTGACAGAGCAAGAGCGTGGATCGCTACCCCTGGTATTTTTCCGTAAGGAATGATCTTTGTATCGTAAGTAGCTGCTGCCGAAGTTCCAACGAGGACAATCTTGTCTTTAAAGGTTTCGGGAGTGATAATATCTTCCGGTACAAAAACCTTTCTTTCGATTTTTTTTGGAATACTGATTTGGCGAAAATACCTGATAGGCAGGATGATGGAACCCTTCATTTCTTCTGGGATAAAAATTTGTCCAGCTATTTCATCCGTGAGAACTACAACTTTATCCCGTAACTCTTTGGGAATATCCAGCTTACCAGCCAGTTCTTGCGGAAAGATGATCTTATCACGGTAGGACTCTGGTTGTATTCGCAACTCATCAAAACTACCAAAGACCCCTTCTTCCATATCACGGATGGATTGGATCACCCAAGATATAGGAATACGCTTAAAATAATAAGAATTGTAAATTTCTTTTCTGGGATAGAAGTTGAGTTGGTATTCTCCATTTTTCAAGGGAACGGTAGTCTTCTTACCCGATTCAAACTCTAAAGTCATCTTGTCGTTTGTATGAGTGACATTCTTGAGAGGATGAGCCATTAGTAGACCTTTCATAGCCAGCGATGGATAAAACTTCTTCTTGTATTCAAAGAAAAACCGGTATCTACGCGAAAGTCCATCGGAGTCCGATTTATAAGTAACACTATGCAAATTGGGAGCGGTAAAGCCTATATCCCCGATAGGAAGGTTTACCTTGGAAAACTTGAGGATCGAACCTTTCTCGGCTTTTATGGGAACAGATTGGCTTTCTATAAAGTCCGTGTTTTGCGAGGCGGGATCAAAGCCTGCTGCCGGATTTTGGAAGGAGATGGCATGTGAAATTAAAGGAATGCCTCTATTGGCTTCTACAAATGCTTCGTCCTCTGGAGATTCTCCAAAGAACATAATATCGAATATAATCCCGTGTGGATCTCCAGAAGCAATGTAACTTAAAATTTCAGGGTATACACTACGTTTCCAAGGCCAACGACCATACCTTTCGTCATTGCCGTATTCGTTTACAGAATTTTCATCGATATCTACAACAACAATATCTTGTGTGAATTCGTGATTGGAGTTGAATACGATATGGCGAAAGTCGGTAATCGCATCTTCGAGTTGTTTGGTAAAGTCAGTGCTGTAGGCAACAAAAGTCCAAATAAGTGGAATGATACCAAGAATGATACTCCAGAATACTTTATTTTTTTGATTCATTCGATGAATAATCCCTTGTATATGAGTTCGGATCTTACTTTATCCAGAGTGACAGAAATGTAAATAGTTTTTTTAAGTTGCTTCTAAGTGTTTTAGCAATTGACAGAGGGGCTTGTCCATTTCAATACAGATCTGTATACGAGCCTGTAACAAAGGAAACGAGCCTAAATGGAAAAATCTCTTGCTTACGAAAAGCAAATCAACAACCCAGAAGAAAATATAAATGTAGAGAACTGGCATTATGCGGTTGATGCCTATGAAAAACACGAATATCGTACTGCTCTTCGTAATCTATTTTCCTATATTGACGATCGCATCGTCCTACCTGAGGCAGAGGAGTTTGAAATTAAAATTCCACATGGCTCTATTGTTTTGCAGATGAAGGTGGAGGATGGTAAGTTTTGTCTCAAGGCTCCCTTTGTTAAGATTCCAGAGGATGCGACTGGTTTAGCTATTTTGCGGCAAACCACTGAATTAAATTTTACCTATTTGATCTTGAGCCAAATTGTCAAGGTGGGAGATGAACTCTATTTCCAATACGAAGATAAGATCGAAAATTGTGAACCGTATAAAATGTACTCCTTATTTGAAGAGATTTGTTATGGAGCTGATTACTACGACGATATTTTCATTAGCAAATACAAGGCGAGTTTTATCCAAAAACCTGAGTTAGATTATTTTTCCCAAGAGCAAAAGGATCTTGCCTTCCAAAAATTCCAAGAGATCTTAACAGAAGCACTTTCCTTTGGAGAATACCTAGAAAACAAGAGATACTATGCTTCTATGTGTGACCTTTATGCTACCTGTTTAGCAAAATTGGACTATATTTTTGCCCCTCAGGGGATTCTAGGTTCTGATTTAAATGATATTCTAAACTCTATGTATGAGGAAGAGGATGCACAAGCTATTTCCAATAAAGCCAAAGGAAAGTTAAAAAAACTATTGGAATATGACAGGAAGAAGTTTGATAATTCGTTATTCTATCCTAAGTTTTTTGTTCCACAAAAGAGACGCGCTGAATTGCCGTTGGTACAGGACTTTTTTAAAAACTCTTATGAAAACTCAGCCAATTCGATAGCAAACAGTGCTTTTCTTTCGGCAAGCCTGGTGTTGTACTACGCTATCTATGATCTGTTTTACCGTTACCGTGTACCTTGGGAAATTGAGGTTATTTTGGAAAAAGCCTTACAGAGTTCTAGTACTAAGGATTGGAATGTCTGCGCCCACAATTTATATGCAGCAATAGAGAAAATTATGAAAATGGAAAAATTGCACAAGAAAGAACCTAACTCACGCAGTACGGCACGGAAAAAAACCGCTTTGAAAGGTTCCACTTCTGTTGTAAATACTGTTGTCAATAAGATCATGAGTTTTTTTAAATAGGAGAGAGGGGATGCAAGAAAAACTAAAGAATGTTACAGATGCTGTTTGCAAGATCAATACTTCGGAAGGGAGTGGTACTGGCTTTTTTGTCAAGAACTATGGACTGATACTCACCAATCACCATGTGGTCGCTGGAGCGCGTAGTGTTGCAGTGGAAATTCGTGATGAGACAAAGCATATAGCCGATGTGGTACTTATCAATCCTCTTATCGATATAGCTTTCCTAAGACCAAGAGAAGAGTTGGATTTGCCAGAAATCCAATTATCAAGTTCACAAGAGATCAAGAGTACCGATAAAGTCTCCGTATTGGGGTATCCATATGGAATGCCTTTCACGGTTACAGAGGGTATTATTTCTTCTACCAAGCAGCTATTGCAAGGACAACAGTACATCCAAACCGATGCCGCAGTAAACCCAGGGAATAGTGGAGGTCCACTGGCGAACCAGGAAGGAGAGGTTATTGGCGTAACAACCAGTAAGTTTTCGGAGGCTGATAATATTGGCTTTGCTTTGCCCATCCAGCATGTCATTGAGGAATTACACGCTTATGAAGAAAATCCAGTTTCTAGCTATTCTGTCAAGTGTCCCTCCTGTGATTTTCTGTTGGTAGAGAAAACAGAACACTGTCCCAATTGTGGTGCGAGCCTTGACAGTGAATCTCTATTTGAAGTCGCTGAAATATCTTCTTTGGCAAAGTTTGTCGAAGAAGTTTTTGCCGATCTAGACCTTGATCCTGTAATTGCTCGCAAAGGTCCCCATTTCTGGGAATTCTACCAGGGGAGTGCTCTCGTTCGTTATTTTGTCTATCGGAATAACTATCTTTTTGCAACAAGCCCTTTGGTAAAATTACCCAAGAAGAATCTGATGCAACTCTACGAATACTTACTTAGCAACCCAATTCCTCCTTATGTCCTGGGAATCAGTGAGGGAGAAGTCTATCTATCGTACCGTGTCCACCTATCCGATATGAAAAATGGCAATCGTAAGGAAATCCAGGGCTTGTTGAGTCGTCTGGCTCTGAAAGCAGATGAATTGGACAATTATCTCGTAGATACGTATGCTTGTGAATGGACGGACCGTTCGCGTATTTAGTGGGTATTTTATGAGTTAATTCTCAAATAAGCTGTATTTTTTTCCGAAACTAAGAATAATGAAACGAACTCTGGTACACATTTTTCTATTCCTATTTATCATTTTTAATGACTTTTTGGCCCAACCTGCTCTGGAACAGAATACTACGGATACAAAGCAGTTAGAAGTTTGGCGAGGCAATGTTGTGGGAGTTTACCAAAATAAAGGTACCATCAAAGTTCTGCTCAATCGCCAGCCGAAGTGGTATGGTTTGTCGAAAGAGGCTTTAAAAGCAAGGCTCTTGCAATCAGAAGTCTATACCCTATACCAAAAAGGTACCAATAGAGTTATAGGTAAGTTTCAGTTACGCGATATATTTGTCCATTCTGGTAGAGCCGAAAAAGTATCGCGTGAAAGGATTTATGTAACGCTTACGGGAAAAATTTACGCTTCGCTAGATCGGAAGTATATCCAAACAGATCTGTATATAGCTGGCTTTAAAAAGGTTGTCAGTTACATTGATCCATCTGGTTTTTACCGAGAAAACCTAACAGGTCCTAATAAATCTATCATCCATGCTGTTGATAAAAAAGAAATGGTTCTAGTAACACAGGGAAACTTCCTGTATGGGCAAGGAAGCAATGAAAGAAAAGACAATTACAACCCTTTTTATGACTCACCTGATACTACAAATCTCATGAGTTTGCCTTCATTCTATATAGATAAGTATGAAGTAACCAATCGAGAATATTATAACTACTTGCGTAGCACCCATGCAACGCCGCCATCTCACTGGAAAAATGGTATGTACCCAAGAGGAAAGGCAAATCATCCAGTCATATTGCTGGCATATCGTGAGGTACAAGGCTATGCCAACTGGACTGGCAAAAGAATTCCTAGTGAATTTGAATGGGAAAAAGCCGCGAGGGGACAGGGTTTGCAGCAGATCCAATTGCGCGATGAGACTTTTCGTTTTATTCCACAAACACGTAAATATCCCTTTGGCAACCGCTTTGATACAATATTTTGCAATACCCGTGAAAGCAAGATAATGGATACGGTTTCTGTCTACGACCTATCCCAAAAAGGCAGTAGTGTCTATGGTGCCATAGGAATGTGTGGCAATGCACCGGAGTGGACAAGTAGCTGGTACCGTTCCTATTCAGGAAATGGTATGCTCAGCCGTGACTACGGAAAACAGTACAAGGTGATTCGTGGGGGAAGCTATACCAGTAGCAAACAGGAAGCAACTACGTTTTTCCGTGATTATGGAGGAATTCCGAATTTACGTGAGGATCGGAAGGCAGGTTTTCGCTTGGTTAAGGATTTGGCTGAGTAAGCTCTTCTATTATTTCCTTCCCTTGGTTATCTACAAAAACACAAGATGCTTGCATTGTATTTTCTTGTGCCTGCCAAGTTAAACGGATATGGTGGTGTACTTTCTGTTCGTTATGCTTAAAAATTCTTGGGACTCTTGCTGCGTTGATATAGTTGGTATTTTCTTGTTTTAAAAACCAATTTCGTGTATAGGAGCCTTTTTGTTGGTTGTAATGCATATGACCTGCAATAACTGCCTGGACATTCTTATTTTGCTTTTTGGCATAATTGATTGCCATGAGTAAGTCGCGGTCTCCCCAATCGCCTCCTCGTTTGTCAAAATCCCTGCCCCAGATAGAATTTTGCTCTTTTCCCAAGCCATAAGGACCGTTGTGGGCGATAAAAACTATATTCTTAGATTTGCTCGCATTGATAAGAGAGTTGATTTTTTTGGCAGAGTCTTTGATAGAACGTATAGCAAACATTTTATCTAGATAAGGCAGAAAACTGAGCATAGGGCCACCCATCGACAAGGGGCGGGTGTAGATCAGGCTTAGATCATTGAGTTCTTCGACTTCGTACTGCCGCAATTGAACATTTCCCAGAGCTATTTGCAAAGCGTTGATCCGCTCTAAGTGTCGGAAACTGCCTTTGCGAATGAGAAATTGGTTTTGAAAAACTTCACCCACTAGTTGGAAGAGGTTGGTAGTATCATGGTTTCCCGGTAACATGCTACTACCAACGGTAAGTTTAGCAATTCTTTTGGCAATTCTTACAGTAGTTGACGAATGTGGTGGAAGATCACCGACAAAAATGATATGGTTGTAATCTGATTGGTTGAAGTAATCTATATCTTTTTGGTTCCAATACCCGTGGACATCGCCAATAATTGCTAATTTTAACATATCCTTATCCTTATCTTGTCGTTAGACTATAAAATCGATCTTGCCATTTTTCGAGGTGAATAGGTAAGTCGTACAACTCGCTCAAATGATTCGCATGCAGTGTTTCGCTAATTGGACCTGAGCGTAAAACTTTTCCAGCTTTTAGCAATAATAAATTTGTGAAAAAAGGTAGAATTTCATCTGTTTGGTGTGTTATAAGAATGACCTGGAATTTGTATTTCTCTTTGTAATGAGTCAGTAGGGAGAAAAAACCTTCTTTAGCCGTTAGATCCAAGGAGGCAGTTGGTTCGTCTAACAGCAAAAGTTTAGGCTGGTTGAGAAGAGAGCGTAGTAGCAGGAGTTTTCTCTTTTCACCTGATGAGAGCTGCGTGTAGGGCTGTTTAGGATCAGCAATCCAAGGGTTTTCTACAATGGTTTGTTGTATGAGTTGCTTTTGGTCCTGGTTGGTATCTGTATATAAACCAATTGTGTTGAGAACCCCAGTTGCTAAAATATCTGTTACGCTTAGGTTTTTTTGCAATGCTAAATCTTGTTGCCCAGCTTCCAAAAAGCTAACCTTGTCTAAGAAATTACGCAAAGGGAATGTGCCGTATTGCTTGCCCTCTGCATAGATCTTTCCAGAGCTAGGCCAGAGCAGTCCTAAAATAATGCGGATTAGACTTGTTTTTCCGGCTCCATTGCGCCCAAGGATGGCCCAGTCTTCGCCGTGTTGTATATCCCAATGTAAGGATTGTAGAATATTGCGTTTTTTTCGAGTTAAGGTGATACCGCGTAGAGAGAGAAATTCTTGCATCAGCAGCGTCGTTTAAAAGATCTTGTCTTTGACTTTCGCGATAAACTTGTCAAATTTCTCTATATTGGTAAAGCTAAATTTCTCTAAAATTCTTTTGTCAATCGTATAGTAACTAGCTTCTTTCTCCCAGATATCTACTATTTTATTTGCAAGGTAAACAATATCTAAAATCTCTTTGTCATCTTCTTCTACCAGAAACGGTCTATGGTGGAATTTAATGATATTGATGAGTTCATCGGGAAAGGCCCATTTTTGTGCAAGAATAGCTCCAATCTCAGCGTGGGAAATCCCTAAAGAAACCTCTTCAATCAACACAGAGTTGAGCTTTTCTTTTTCAATAAAGGAATCCATTTTTTTGATTAGAGAACGATCTAAGGAAAGGAGAACTAGCTTTCCAATGTCGTGCAAAAGTCCTCCAATAGAGGCTAGTTCACCATACTTGCCCTTGCCAAAGTTCATGGCAATTTGGCGGGCTACAATGCTCACCTTATTGGAATGTTCCCAAACATGTTCTACTCGTTTGTAACGACTCCCCATTAGTTCTCGCACACCTGATACATAAAGCATATTTTTGATGTTTTTCATGCCAACGATTTTAATAGCATTGGTAATATTATTCACTTTATTGCGAGTCAGAAAAAAGGTCGAATTGGCTAACTTTAACAGCTGAGCACTGAGAGATGGATTGCGTTCAATTTCAGTGGCCAGAGCTTGGATGGTAGTTTCTGGATTGTTACAAAGGATGATAACTTTGTTCACACTTTGTGGCAGTTGTGGTATACTATCCGTTTCGTTGAGAATTTTCTCATTGAACTTGCTGTGCATCACTTTGGGAACTGCGTTCTGTGGGATTTCCAAACTGGCCGTAGTGAAGTCTTTGTCAGAGTTGATCTGGAACTTTTCTGTTCCAATACCTGAATTTTTGAGTAAAACTTGGATCAGAATGATCCCTAAACCAGCACTTTCCTGGTTGTCTGATAGATCCAAAAAAGCATCGGATAGATCATTGTATTTTTTGGCACTTTCAATACGTTTTTTGACGCGTTCTAGCTCTTCTGGAAGAATAACAGCGTTGTTTCTGACAAAGAAGAAGGTGCCTTCTCTGCCCATTTTTATTTTAAGTTCTATGTAGTATTGCGATTGTGAGGTGTACTGTTCTTGCTCATCCCATTTAGAGGTTACTTCTGTGAGGAAGCCAGACATTCCTCTTTGGTAATGCTTATCATCGAGTATGTTTAATTTCTTTCTCTCAAAAAATAGTCTTTTGGCGTTTGCTTTGGCTGCGTTCATTAGCAGCTCTTTGAGAATTGTAGAGAGGATTTCTGAAAGAAATAGTTGATCTAGATAGGCTAGAATGTGTACTAAAAGGTTGTATATTTCTTGGTTTGTCTCATCATTTACAAAGGAAAATTGGAGTAGAACCTCCTCCCCTTTGACTAATTTATCATTTATCTCTTCGATGTTAAGCATGTAAATCCTATAAACTAGACCTTACTAGAATTACTATCATTTTTATCTATTAACCTAAACACAAATATAATAACAATTTTTTTTTCATTCATTTTAAAAAATTCCTTGCTTACTCGTGTTTACTATAATTTACTATACATTAAATTAGTTGTTTGCGACTTTTTCTTAGTACGTTTCTATTTTGTCCATCTGTTGGGTAAAATACATACTAAACAAAACCAGGAGGCTCTTATGCAACTTGAAGTGAATGTAGAAGAATCAGAATTACCCTTTGTCCAGCAAGAGGATAGGGAGTGGTTGAGCCTTTTGGTGGATAATATTTTGCAGGAAGTGGAAACGCATCAGAAGTATCCTAAGAAGAGGAGAAAGCGTGTGAGAACTTTAAAAGCGGCTTCCCCACAGGCTCAGAAGTCAGTGGTTCGTCGGCGTAGGAAAAAGCAGGAAGATATTCGCTTGCAAGAGCTCCCCTTTGTTTTTTAAGCGAAAGGGGAGGTGGAGAGTTGTTTAGTCGCCGTGGACGATGGTACAGTAGCGGGTCGTATCATTGAAGATAGATAGCCAACCAAATAGATTTGCGGGTCTTGTTACCTGATAGCTTACTAGTTTTACTTTAGAAATTCTTCCTGATTTGGCTGCTGCATATATTGACATATCTCCTTTAATCATAGTTGTGAAAATTAGAAAGTTTGATTGGGTTATACAAGAAGAACCTGTTTTTGAGCCTAAATCATTGGTTTGAGCTAGATTGAATCCCGGAGCAGGATAAGTATAAGTACCTCCAGGTTGCAGAATAGTAATTCCTCCTAAAGTAGTATTTTGTACTGGAGAACCATCACCAATGGGTGCTGTTAGACAATTAGTAAAAAAAAATATTAACAGAATTGGTGATAATAGAATAATTCGTTTAATGATGCTATCCATAATTAATTTTTTAATTACCAGTTATGAGAGTACAATTTTCTCTATAAAATATTCCTAATAATACCCTTGTTTCGGAATAGTTAATGGAATAAACACTAGTTATATTTTCTTTTTCGGCTGCGGTGGTGATGGAATTGTCACCGAAAGCAGCTAATTGTAAAAAAGATTTTTGACAGGCTTTTCCTTTTTTAGGTCCACGTGTAAATTGTAATGATTCGGAACGTGTTACATTGCTATACAATAGACCAAAAGAATCAGGTCCGCTCACTCCTATAGATACACAGTTAGTAGTAAAAAATAATAGCAAGCATAATATCACATATTTCATAATAAGAGTCCTCACAAGAATATATTTAGTACAATATAAGACGCCACTGCAAAAAGGTCATTTTTCATAAAATGATGCTGTTAAACTGGCTTAAATCAATGGTTTTAGGAAAATGAATTTCAGTTTTTTTATTTAAAATCATGAAT
>JBCCIA010000078.1:0-17119 GCA_039028475.1 Spirochaetota bacterium
AATAGAGCTAAATAACGTTGGAATTTTGCTTGGACAAACTCTTGCCAAAAGAAGAGCTGCACCGTATGAAAGTGGATAAAGCTGTGTTGGTACGATTCTCTAGTAATTGTTGGCAGCAAAAAATAAGAGCGTGAATCCCGCGATTGGGACAAAACTAAATCCTTAGAGAATCTAGTAACACCTTTGCCGGAAGGGGAGTCCTCGCGAGGAATTTTTGTAAGCGAGGCTTCGAATTGCGGCGATCTCGCTTGCAATGCGAACACCTTTATCTCTTCGAAAGAATCTTGCAGAAAGAAAGCAGTCTCTGTAGCAACTGTCTGGTAGTTAGGAAATGCAGAAATCACTACAACATTTTTATCATATTGTGGTGTATCAGACTTATCCTGATATTGCAATACCTCTTCCTGGACAAATTCTCCCAGTTCTAAATCGAGCTTAGTAAATGAATCCGCAAATAAAAATTGGGGCAAGAAGCATAGTACCGCTAGCAATATAAATTTACAGATTCGTTTGAAATGATTCCTTTTGAACACAATTTTTCCCATTTGTTACTTCTTCTAACTCAACAAGTCAGCATTGGAAAATTTGCTATTTTTTTTGGTTTCATTTCATGTTAAAACGCATAAATCCACTTAGACTTCTTCTATCTCCCAGTCCCGATGAGGCAGTCGCGTTTAATTGTATACTTCAAAGGCTTTTACAATTCCTTATACTTTCCTTCTTGCAAACTTTGTAAGCGCTTTTTCGCCTCTAGTACCATACGTTCCATACTCGGTGGAGCTTTTTTGATAAAAATTTGAAAGCTCTTTTTCGCAGATTCCCTTCTTCCTATCTTAGCTTGCACCAATGCAAGGTTGTAATAGGCATATAAGTATTCTCGATTCAAGCCTAAGCACTTTTTATAGTTCTTTTCGGCTGCCAAAAGTTTATTCCTCTTTTGCTCCACCACCCCGAGGTTGTAGTAAGACATATAGAACTTATCGTTTAAAGATATAGAGCGTTGCAATTTAACCTTTGCTTGTTGCAACTTCCCCTGTTGGAGATAAAGCACCCCCAAAAAGTTCTCTACATCATAACTTCTTTTCAACGAGGAAGCCTTTAGCAATGCCTTCTCCGCCTGAGGCAAATCTCCCTTACGCATAAGCAAGAGACCTAGTCTTGACCAGGCATCGAAGTATTTAGGTTTCCGTTTTACCGCCGCCTGGTACGCTTGGATAGCCGCATTCCCCTTACCTACTCCCGTATAGGCTAGCCCTAAATTGTGGTAGTAGAGTGGAAGCTGTTTGATTTTGCTTGCTTTCTGGAATAAAACAGCAGCCTCGCGGTACCTGCTCAATTGCAAATAGCACATCCCAGCATTGTTGGGGTATTCGGCATTTTTCGGGTCTTTCTCCGATGCTTCGCGGAAGGCATTGAGTGCTGCTGCGTACCGATTGAGTTGGTACAAGCGAACTCCCCTTTGGTTTTTTTGCTGGGCTAGCTTTTGCTTTGCTTTGCTTTCCGAGAATAGAGCTGGAGCATTCCCTAGTACACAAAAAAATAAAAGAACCCCTAGATAAGAAAAGATTTTTTGAGAATATTGTTTCACTTGCATACCTTTTACCCTGCCAAGAAGCGAATGAAGGCATAGAACACAATGCCTGCCAACCACGGAGTGAACCAAGTCAGGATAGCACGGCCTGAATTCTGAGAAAACGAAAGCATATTCGCCTGTACGCTGATATAAGCTTCCCAACCAATTCCACAAAAGAATAGAAAGATCAGTAGATAGGAGCGGTAGATGATCGCATCGCCCTCTTCCAGTGGTTTGGCAAAGGGAAAGAGGTTGTTGCCTATGCCGTGGAGAATCGCGATTAGGATGAGTGGGGCCATCGCCTTGATGGTTATCGCAAGTCCAGTGAGAAAGTTGCGTTTTTCATCGCCAAATACTGCCATTGCTCCGTGTCGCAAACCGGCGAATACGACAAAGATGACCGACCAGGCGATGGGAAAACTGAGGTGCCGCCAGGGGGATGGGTTGGAAATCAGAGGTATCGTTTTGGTCTGTTCGTAATGTGCCACTACCTGCGACCGAGCGAGCTGTATTTCTTTGAAATTGACCATGGCACTTGCAACTAGCAGAGCCGTGCCAAGCACAAGAACAATGCCTATCCCAACGACAGAGGTGTTGAGTTGTTTTTCTGTGTCGTCAGGGAAGTGCTTTTTAGGTTGCAACGCCGATTTTAGCAGTGTTGCAAGTGAAAATAGTACTGAGCTTTGTGACATGTGTCTACCTACCTTTTATTTTGAGTTTGTTTGCATAAGTTTATCATCTTTCCAAATTCCACGTGTAACCTTTTCGTCATGCATTGTATAAAGGGTACCAGACCCATTTCGTTTGCCATGTTTCCAGTGACCCACATAACGGCTGCCATCTTTGTAGTGGAGTACGCCTTCGCCGTTGTAAATTTTTCCATCTTTGTAGACTCCTTTATATGTAACTCCATATCCATCTGTGAATTCGCCTTTCCCATTGGGCGTTCCGTTCACCCATTGTACTGCTAGAGTCGCTCCATTTTGCCAAGTAAAAACTCCTTTGCCATGCCTTTTGTTTTGGTAGAAAGAACCATCGTATACTGTTCCATCAGGATACTCGTACAAACCGAAGCCGTGTTTTTTTCCTTCACGCCATAGACCTTCGTAACGGTGTCCTGATTTGTGGACAAAGCGGCCAAAGCCGCTAAAGTCTCCGTTTAGGAATTGGCCTTTGTAGAAACCGCCGTCAACAGTTTCATATAATCCTAAGCCGTTTTCACAGTCGCCAGATTTGCACTTGCCCTGACTTTTGAGTAGCAAGTAAACTACTAAAATTATCAGAGTAAGTGGAAGTATAACAACAATTGTTATTTTTCGTTTCAAAAAACTCATGGTTCTAAAACTCTTTTCATATTCTAAACCTCATTATCCAATCTTAGTTGGGTTCATTTGCACAATCAGTCTATTTAAGTACAGCTTCTTCCTTTTTTTGAGCATTATTATCATTAAGGTGTGCATCAATCAATACACCTTTAATTAAAGGAGAACGGAAATTAACAATTTTTCCTCTCTTACCAGGCTTTGTATGATCCATATTAATCCACTGTCCCTTTTTATTCTTCACAACTGTAAAATAATGCGATGAATCATAGGCTATTGCTACACGTTCCTTTTCTAACTTTTTAAGAGTTCCCGTCCAAGTATTCACAGTCCAAGTTCCATCTTCTTTTTGTTGAGGTTTAGCATATTTTGTAATTCCATAGTTAGTCCAAGTATCGCGATTAGCTGTTCCGGTATGTATTCCATAAATCCCATGCCAGCTTGTTGGCGAAATGATACCTTTTTCAATTCCATCCTTATAGTATTCTTCAAAAGTTCTTTTTTCTCGATTGGTCAACTTGCCATATAAATACGTCGCCACTATATTACAGCTAGCAGCGACTGATTTCTCCTTTGCATCCTGAACTGATTTTTTATTTATGAATTTGGTTGATGCACGTATAAAACCTTTTCTTTCTTGATATACTCGTTCTGAAAGCCTTCCTACTTTTGCATGGTAGGGATATACTGTTGTACGAAGAAGCTCGTTCATTGTAATTCTTAGAGACTTTGCTCTAATATGATCACCAGAATTTTTAGCGGCAAGTATAGCTTTTTCAAGGTGTACAGCTCTAGCTTGCAATTCTTTATAATATTTTGCAAATTCTTCTTTACTAGACCAGGCAGCTATTGGTTCTTTTTGCTTTTTTAGTTTGTCAATGACTTTTCCCATTTTTCCTGCAAGGGGAGAATATTTGTGTTGCATCCATTTCTGAGAATCAGTCAATTTACGTGCCTCCTCCATTGTAATGAGTCCCCCAGCCGCATCATACCACTTAATTTTGTAATCCAAATCGTCTTTCTTTTTTACTAGGACCTCTCTCTCATCATTATCGAGAGCATACCCAAGCCTTTCTTTCTCTTGCCAGTATTCTAATTCACTTTCATTCGCTTTAACTTTTTGTAAGTATTGATGATCTGTTATCGGTCCTCTAAGCATCAAGAAATTACCAACTCTTTGCCAGAATCTAAAGGACTCAGAATCTGGTTGTTCTGTGTGTTTACTCTCTAAGATAGATTCCATAATCTTTTGTCGTTGTATTTCTTTTTCTTTGTCTTTCTTCTTTCGATCTAATTCTTCTTGAGCGACTTTATAATTATGTACCAAAACAGAACGATGAGTAACAAAATAGGTATGGTTATTCGCAACTTCTAAATTGTAAACAGTCTCATCACGAAACTCTCGGCCAATGGACTGAATACGCAATCCTGAAGTAGGAAGAGTGGTATTCAAACTGACTGGTAGTAAAGTACTTGGTGTCTCTAAATCATTCTCCTGCATCGTGATTGTAGCACGGGAAGTCTCTTCTTTTGCAAAAGATGCTAACTTAGATCGGTTACCTACTTGTAGATCCTTAGCCATAACCCATCCTCGTTCCTCGGTATAGAAGGGATGATTCCAAGTTGTTTCAATATCAGTTCCATCTTCATAAGACAATTGGTAAATTAAGTTTGTCTTCTTTTTAAATGTCTGTACAACTGCTTGAAAAGATTCTTCGCCACTCTTTTCATCCCAGCTTAGAACTTTATCCCCATATTTAATTTCCTCTATATTCTTATAAAATTTTCCCTCTTTGCTATATGCGCCAGGGGTACTTGGGTGCACACGAATTGGTGTTCCAGCAGTAAAGCATGTCTTTATGACGAACTCACCGGTTTTTGAATCAATATAACCATTACGCGAACTCACATCCCCCTTGATCCACTTCCAAGCGTCACCAAATGCTCCAGCGATCTTGTCTCGAAAAGTTCTACGTGATTTTTCAGCATATTTATACCCATCAAGTTTGATTTCCAGATCAAGGTCGTGAAGCTTCGAGGGGTCCTTCATATACTCCTTCATCTTTTCAGGTGTAATTTTATCCCTTTGAAC
Organism: Spirochaetota bacterium; assembly: GCA_039028475.1. Taxonomy (GTDB): domain Bacteria; phylum Spirochaetota; class Leptospiria; order Leptospirales; family Leptospiraceae; genus JBCCIA01. Next base: position 4,988 of record JBCCIA010000078.1, read on the forward strand.
CAAATCTTTGAGTCTGCGCTCTAAGGCTCCTTCACCAGTCTCCGTTTCATACATCTCATTGAACTCAGCCAAATTACGCATGTTTCTGGCAGTGTCTGCATCTATCATACCTAAGGTTTGCAAGGTGGCAAGACGCTCATCTAAAAGAGCCTGGATGTCTGCGTGAATTTCTTTTGCAGTTTTGTTTTTTGTCTTAGCTAATCTTTCGACATCTTCCAAGATTTTTTTCTGTTCATCTGATAAGCTATCATAAAGTTCTGCCCTTTGTTTTTTGATCTCTCTTGTACGAGTTCGATTGGTTTGGAATTCAAAAGATGTACTGGTTTGGCTATTCGCACCGGTGAACTCGCCATTTGCGTCGTACATCATGGTGTTCTTAGTACTAGCATCTATTTTGTTGATACGATTACGGATATTTTCATAGTCGATGCTATTGCTAACATACATACCATAACCTCCATCAGCACCGAAGGTAAGACCTACACCAGCAGTGTGCGAAATATCTAGTCCAGTTTTATCACCAGTTCCTTTGTTTTCCGTTTTATAGGTGTATCCAATACCACCATTGGCAAACTGCCCATCAGCATCAAAACTCACATTGCCGTTCACTCCATGACCACTACTCTGTCCGTGAGAAGCATTGATACTACTACCGGAATAATAACCTTCTGAATCTATGTTAACAGTAACGCCAAGATCCGAAACAGTGCCTTTTTGCTTATTCTTTTCCTTCCAAGTATATTCAAGGCTAGCCCCATCAAAACCACCGTTTTTGTTAAAGTCCACACCAAGATTGGCATTAAAACCTTCTTCAAAGTTAGTTCCAAAAGTAACACCACCACCAGAGAAACCCTGATCTTTCTCAGAAAAAGAGAGTTCAATGCCAGCCTTGAGTTTACTTAGTATTGGATTGTCTTTATCACCTAGAGGCCCAGATACTCCTACCGTAGTACCAAATCCATCTTCTGGGTCGAAGGTGATATTTACATCCAAATACTTATCCAGCTCATAATGCTTCATCACCCCCGTCAAGGCTCCGTTGGCAAGTCCAGCGGCCATAGCAGCGCTCTTGTCTTCGTTATTCGCAGCACGCTGGTTGGCATAGCCTTCTTTAAGCCCCATATAACCGGCATAAATAGCAGTACCCCAACCTGTACCTGCGGCCACATACCCGGCTGCGGTTTCTCCGGCACTCATAGCAAAGGCCAAATCTTCATCATGCTCAGAGACACGCCAAGCATAGGTTAGGCCACCTGTCGCAGCATCCTCAGACCGCCATTTACGCGCCTCCGTAAGAGCACGTTCCTTTTTCCATTTTGCATAATTCGCATGCATCTGCTGAGCCATCATTTGGCAAGCCTGCTGTTCATCCGAAGGGCGGTTGCTACAATTAGACGCACTTTCAATATGCTTTGCAACAGTCTCATCTACTGCTTCGTCAGTGTATTGTTTCCAAACCCGACGCATGTCTCGCCCTTGTGCCACACCACGTAGAATGGTTGACGGAACATTGAACATTTCTTCTGCCTGTTCATAGGCCTTATTCTCCACATAAGCAGCAAAGTTCGTTTCAAACTCCTTACGACGATCGGGAGCGCCTTGCCAATGCTGTACCAAAGCGCTTGGGTACTGCATTGCCAAACTCATAAGTTTCGTTGTTCGATCTTTGAGACTATCAAAAATATTCTTGGAACCAATTCCTTTGCGAAGATCTTTTTCGGACACATCCTCTCTTTTCACAGAACGTATCCCACCTCGCCGGATAGAAGCTGTTGCTAACTTAGGCCCACCCAACGGAACACCAATCGAAACATCCCCATTGAGACCCTTGTCCGTATATTCCAGATCCATCTCAACTCCAAGGATAGGCGTAAAAGTAGAACTCAACTGCAACACATCGTTAACCATAGTTTTCTGAATATCACGGGGGCTCTTTCCTTCACGTTGCATACGATACGCTTTTTGTACAGTCCCCAGAACCGGAACATCTCTAAAGGTGCCTTTTCTCTTGTCGTCAAGACGTTTGCGGTGTCCCTTCACCGCACTTTGTAGCAACTGCTGCAAAGCAGGATCATCGACACGCTTGCCAATTTCCTGCATAACCATATCTTCTGTAGCATCCTGCCAAGCATCTTTCATATCACCGCCACTTGCAAAAGCACTCACTACAGTTGCTGGAAAACCCGTAGCTTTCGCGGCTTCCACGATCATCTCATCCTTAAGCTCCGTATCCACCCAATCATTGAAGGCCTCGTGCACTGGCAAACCACTTGCAATTCCTTGTAGAATTCCAGCAGGTACCCCTAAGGTTTCAGCAGCAGCTGAGACGATTCGATTCTGGACTTCCGCTTGCGCGGCTGTTGTAAAATCCGTCCCACCGGTAAACATGGCAATAGCGATGCTTTTCAATAGACCTGCGGCTCTGTTCTGGTGTCTTCTTTTGTAATCGTTGGCTTCTTGGATGGCTTTTTTAATATTTTTAGAACGTTTCTTATAGTTTTTGGTGAGGGTTTCTTGGTTCTTTTGGATAGCGAGATCGGCAGCAGAAGCGATCTGGTTATTGCTATTAGCTTCTCTCATATTTTCTTGGAACTCACTCATAATCGAGTTCATATCCCAAGTATCCATAAGGCTGCCGGTTTTGACCATTTTCGCGGCTCCCGGAACGATGATGTTGAACGACTGCGTCATCATGAGGTCATCGTAGTCTTGTGAATCTGTACCATCCCCCCTCGCCCTGCTTACAGCGCCACTTACCACACTGCGAGTCGCTATCAAATTTTCACCTTCGATACTAACGTCGTACCCATTGCCCTCCAAATAATTACGGATTCCTTCGACTTTCCTATCCAAAGCACGCCCCGCACTTTCTTCCAAACTACGCGCTACGGTAAGATTCAACAGAGCGTTCGAAGTTTTTTGAAACTCGTCCACAACCGCAACTGCCGTTGCAGAATTAGGAACTCCCTGGTCGGCACTGGAAAAGAATTCGTCTGTCACCGTAGGCAACTCGGTAGTCGCTTCTGCGATTTTCGCTTCCACATCGACCGTATTTTGTTCTGGTATTTTGCGAAACAAACGACTGAGAACACGCCTGGCTTTTTTGGGCTTTAAATTTTTACCCTGAAATTTCTTTTTCTTCTTTGCGAGCTTTTTATTCAACGCCAACCATTTTTTCTTACCTCTCTGGTATTCCTTTTTCATGCTGGCACGCCACTGATCTCTAGACTCTATAAGGTTGCTACGATTGCTGTCATAGGCAGTTTTTGCATCTTCGCGGATTTGATCCGCCTCCTGCTTCCATTCAGAATATTCGTTGCGGTACTTGGCAGCGGCAGATTCCCATTGGTTTACTGCCGGAAGCAAATCCTCTTTCCATTTTGTAAACATATTGCTGATGTCATCTGCATAGCCACTCCAGTTGGCATGGTTCACCTCTGCATTGGGGTTATAGATATTATAAGAAATTTTTACTTCCGCATCGGGTTCACGAAACCAACGCCAACCGTAATGTTTTTTACATTTTCCCCAAGAACATCGCCAATAGGTATGAATGTCTGCATTAAAGTTAAAAGCAGCATCTCCCGCTTGGCTATACCATTCCCCAAAGTTATCTTCCCCGCGCCAATCACCTGAAAAATAATTTCTATGTGTTCCACGCACATCTGTACCACCACGGTTGATCGCTTCTATCACACGCCACTCACCTCGATTGTTTACTAAGTAGTCGCGTAGTCTGGTCTCATTATTGGTATCTAGATAGTTTACGACAGCAGAAGTAGCTGAGTATTCATGCACATATAAGATACGACTGTCTGGGGTTTCGCCGCCTGGAATACTTTGCCAACGCGCCGCTTCTGCTTGCTGCTCTGGCGTCAGAAAAGGATCTTTTTGGGATGTTTCGTTATTCTGTTCTTCTGGAGTATTCGGGTCGCCATCTTCCTGTGGAGGCGGCGGAGTTGTGTACTGGGGTGTACCGTAGACAATGGGACGATTGATATAATCTGAAGATGCTACTGTCTTTCTAATTTCTATCTGCCATTTATCGCGTTCCTGTTCTGCACGTAACTTTTGCGTTTCCAAATATTCAGTGATAGTTTTGGTCAATTCCGAGATAGGTGCATTCTCATCTAGACCTTTGCGAATGTCACCGATCAAATCGCTAAGTTCTGTACCAGCTTGGTTCAAAGTATTCATATCTAAACTGCAATTGTGCTGGGCATCGCAAGTTTCTACATAGAACATACCATTGGATTGGAGAGCAGACTCCAACGAATCAGTAGTATGGCGAATGCCTTGGAGAACCCTCGCTTCGTAGGTGTTGATTTCATCGATATTTGCTAAGAATTGATTTTCTGTCTTATCCAAGGCATCTACAAGGTCTGTATATTCTGTATCAAGGTTTGCGATAGCTATTTGGTATTGGTACTGGCCATCTTTGACCTGTCCTTGGAAATCATTCCACCAGTCCAATTCGGCATTTTGTAAATAGTCTTCGGCATTTTGCCAGACTTGAGATGGATCACCAGTTGTGATTTGCTGAATGGCTTCCTGTTCTGTTGCATTCGTTTCGTTCTGGCTCGTTTTCGTATCTTCGGTGGTATTTTCCGTAGTGTCTTTGAGATTTTTATCGGCCAGAGAGGTTACAAATGTTTGTCTACGGCTTTGGATCGCTGCATCTGCTTGCTTTTGCCAATCCTTTGCTGCGGTTTTCTTCTGCGCTTGTAGAACGTTTCGTAAATAAGACTCATATTCTGCTTTCGAAGTAAACGCATCGGAATGGTCAAAGCTAGCCAGATGAGAGGCAATCTGGGCATCTATATTTGCCTGCCATGTATTCTCCAGAGTCGTCAAACCAGTAGCGACTACCGTTTCCCACTCATTTTGGTTTTTCATAGTATCGGCTTGGCTGAATACAGAGTCCAAATCTTGGCTTTGAAAGGCAAGAGGTACTAGTTCTGGAACAGGTAGATTATCTCCCTGCAGAGTCTTCTTATAATTATTGAGTTCAGCTGCAATAAAACTCTCTACTTCTTGCACCATTTCGGAACGCATAGTTTCTTTTTGTAATTCCAAGGCTTGGCGAACTGCGTTCGGATCAGTAGAGGTATCATTAGCAACAATTGTATCAATCTCAGCATTGATTGCCGTTTCCCAATTTGCTTCAAAATTCTGCAAGTCAGCACTCGCTTTTGCTGCAAAATCCGCCTCTCCACTAAGAGACGAAGGAACAAAGGTAAAGTTAAAATCCTGCAAAGTCTTCTTGTGTGGACTCAGGTCAGGGGGTTGTGAAAAAATAGAGGCGATAGGTAAAAACCCTATGAGAAAAAGGATGAAAAAGGTTGTTAAGTATACGGTATGATTTTTTAAATTATGAAACATGACTGGCTCCTGGTTGTAGATAAGCTAGGTGGACTATTGGTTAATAGAGCTAAGTAGCGGTGCAATTTATCTTTTGCCAACAAAAGTGGTAACTGCATAGCTTGGTTCTCCAGACCTCTTTGCAAAAGAGAGGAAGAATATAGAGAATCGTAGGTAGGTACATTGTGCAAATTCGAACGACTCATCGTATGAACAAACATTGCATCCTTGGATTGGCAGAAAAGCGGTTTCGGTGAAGACGGCTTTTGAGTAGTAACGATTCTATCACCAAAGACTACTTCTACTATACGAGCTTGCATACTTACAAGCGTTTCCTGTTCTACGAACTCTTGTATAAAGGCTGCATTCTCCCAGGCATTTACTGAGTCTTGCAGCTTCTCTCTAAAGACTACTTCCTTAGTAGAAAAAGAGAAGTCAGAGTTTGCAATTGCCTCTCTGATAAAACTTCTGTTTTCTAACTGTGTTGTAGCTAAAGAATCCGAAAACAGCAGGTGTGGTAAGAAAAATAGGAAAAAGAGTATTCCCAGTTTCACCACATGCATAAACTTATTCTTTTGTAACATTTTTGTATCCTTTTCTTTATTTAGGCTTACCTAGCCTTTATGTACCTTTCTATTTAAAAATAACGATTTATTTCCCTTTTGTGAGTGTTTCATTTTTACTCTTTGCATATTTTAATTGTAAGATCTCTTGGTTGATCACACTCAAAAGGTCTTGGTTGCCATTAGAAAGTGCCTGTGCTTTTTTATAATATTCTTTGGCTTTATCACTCAATTGCGATTTGGAAAAAATAAGTCCCATGTGAAAGTAAACCAATGCCAGTTTCGTCTCCTCCAACATGGCAACTTCATAGCTCGCGATAGCCTGCTGCATATTGCCAGTTTTTTCAAGCAACTTGCCCTTATGGTACAAAACTTCTAAATACGAGGGGGTCAATCCTGCTACTTGGTTTATTGTTTCCAAAGCATCTTTGCTCTTTCCCAATTTATCTTGAGCCTTACTTTTCCAGTACAAAGCGATCAAACTTTTTTCATTTTCTTCGCTCGCTTGTTCAAAGTATTCCATTGCCTGTAAGTATTTTTTGTTGTAGTAATAAATTTTTCCTAACATGAGTAAGGCTGGAAAAGGTTTCGAATCCACCTCAGCAATTTTTTTATACAACTTCAAAGCATTTTGCCAATTCTGTTCCTGGTATTGTTGGAATGCTTCCTTATACTTTTTTTGTAACTTTTCTTGCGGCATATCGTTACAAGATATTAAAAAAACGATAGTAAATAAAATCTCAAAATATCTTTTGCATCGGTTCATCATTTGTATCTCCTAATCTATTTGTTTGGCAAATTCCTTTACGATTCTCGCACATACTTCTTTGAGAAAAGGAGCTTCAAAAAAAGTTCTACCATTCACAGAAAAATTAATCACACCTACTAAAGTCCCTCTTTTGTTATAAACACGCAAAAATGCTAATGAATTGTAATCCTCATCCAAGAGAGTACCCGAATCGTTATTTCCCACAGCTCCTTGGATAAAAAAGTCAAAACGATTTTTTTTAGCAAGTTTCTGAATTTCTTTTGAGTTTAAGTAGTAAGAAGTATTTGCAAAGGCAGGGGGATTCGGAGCCGCTTCACCAGCGAGCCTTCTGAACTTTTTAGGCTAGAGGTCTTTTCTATTTTCATTGTATGTTTTATCGTTAGCAGGGAGAGGTTTTCTTTTGGGGCTAGGTGTACTTTCCATTTTTTCTGGAGACTTAGACTCTTTGCCCTTTTCTTTACTTTCTTGCCCTGGTCCCTCATCGAAAAGGTCTTTTTTCTCATTTGGCAAATCAGAATCATCACCAGTAGAGGCAGGTTCCTCATCAAAGAGGTCACGTTCCTGCAAAAGGGTTAAGCCAACATTCGGTCTCTGTTTTCGCACAGAATAAATATCCGAAAGGTTTAGTTCTAATAATTGGTAGCCATTTTTTACAAATTGGAATTCAAGCATATCATGGAAGTTTTTAATGACATAGGTAGTAAATCGATAGTCACGGTTTTCAATCACACCAATCGCGATGATAGATTTTATATTCGACTTTGCCGAAGCACCTAGAATTTCTCCATCGGGACGAAACCAACTGCAAGAAAAAAAACTAAGTGAAAGGATAAAGGTCATTGCTTTGATCATAACTGCTCCTCACTCTTTCTCTATAAAAAATGTAAATGTACTACTTAAAGTGTTTCCAGTAGTATCCTGAGCGGTGGTATCCACTTCCACCATATAGTAAGGATAATTCGCATTTGTATCCGAAGCGTCATCCCATGTGTCAAAAGATCCAGCGGCGTTATTAGAGCAATTTGTTGCCTTGTCTTCCGAAAAAGATAGCGCTAAAGCTCTATTGGTATCTGTCCATTTCCAAGAACTGACAATTATATTTGTGATAGGCGGCGAAATACGAGTGAGTGTAACGGCGTTCACGGTGGCAGTAATATCCATCGCTTTGCTAAAAATGATAATAATGTTATCCGCTGTACTATCGGTTCCACAAGCACTGTCCTGGCCCATAAATGTATAATTATTGGGTGACTGCACAGTTTGGCTAATATCCCACCAGCAACCCCCTATAGTAGCAAAACCTGTACAGGTTGCACTGCTCTCTAGTCCAATCGCATACACATAGGGAGATGTATTCTCTGTCTTGAAGGTCAAAACAACATCGGAAGCCAAAGCATTGCCTGCAAGATCTTTAGCAGCAGTAGAAATAGTCAGGGTATAATCGGTATCACTCGTTAAATCCGTCAAAGGTTGGACTTGTAAAATATTATCTGCTGTCCAAGTAAGCTGAAAACTCCCAGAAGGAGAGAAAGAAATGGCACTTGCAGTCTCTGCCTGGTCCATATCTTCACTAAATTCGATCAAAATAGGAGTAGCTACACAAGCCTCCGTAGTTGTAGAACTACCTGCCTGTTGGTTTACCACATCATCTGGAGTAGCACCACAGTTATCCCCATCGTTATTTATCTCGAAATCCACGCCGCAATTGGCACAAGTTAAATTTGGTTCAGTTGTATCCAAGGCTCCCACAACAAAGGAGGTGCTTACCTGGTCTTGCATAAGTTGCCCCTGTGAATCTTCTGCTGCTGTCGAAACCGATAGAGTATACCTCTGCCCATAGGTAAGCTGTTCATCAGGGGTAAATAAAAGTTGGTTATTGGCTGGCCAGCTAAAGACTCCTGAAATACTAGGACTCAAAGTTATAGCACTTTCTGTATTGGCTTGGTTCATACTTTCAGAAAATGTAACTGTGATAGGATTACTGGTAGCATTGCCATTGCACGCATCTGTGACCGTATTGGTGAGAAGATCTGTTGCCGTTCCAGCAGCTGCGGCACAGTTAGCTACTGTTCCTGTTGCCAAAGAAATCGTAGAGATTGTCGGATAGGCATCTGTATTGCTAGTCTGGAAGTAACTGGTATAACTGTCTTGCAAGGTATTGCCCGCTAAATCTTGTGCCGTTTGCGCTATCGTCAATTGGTACTGTTGGTTTGGAACTAAAGCGGCAGTTGCAGCAAATTGCAGTACGGAATCACTCACCCAAGAAAAATTCCCTTCTACGCTAGGAGTCAGACTAAAAGCCTGTGGCGTCACTGTTTGCTCCATTGCCTCACTAAATGTAACTTGTATAACCGCTCCTGAACCACTACTAGCATTGTCTACACATACATCGCTCAGAAAAGATGTAAAAATAGAATCATTACTAGCCGCATCGCAGCCTCCACTGCCAGTGCTCAAATCCGTTGTCAAAGCGGTGATGGTAGGTGGTGTACCATCCGTGCCTACTGTGAAACTAAATGTCTTATTTTCTCCCAAAGTATTTCCACCAGAGTCGCTTGTAGCCGCAGCAATGGTAAATATATAGGTGATCCCATTTGATAGTTCACTAGCTGGGGTAAATGTAACTACCCTATTTTCACTAGACCATTGGTACGAGCCAATCACACCAGGAGCACTGGTTAAATTTGCCTCAGTCGTTCCGATATCCATTGTTTTAGAAAAAGTAATTACCACAGGACTGTTGGTACATATGTCTGTAGAATTGTATGTTGATGTTGTAAAATTCACAATTTCTTGGTAAGCATCAGAATCCGTACATCCTGTTGAGTTCTTTTTTGCTTGCACCGTTAGAACTTCTGGGTTTGTTACATCGGTACTCGTGGTAAAATTAATTGCATAGGGCTCATTTAGGTCTCTACCATTTTCATCTTCACAACGTGTGGAAAGGGTTGCTACATAGGTAACCCCTCCTCTGAAGTTTTCCGAAGCCTTAAAACTCATAACAGGGCCTAAAAAAGTATACAAACCAGTGATAGTGGGTTGTATAGAAAACGCATTGATACAACTCTGCTGGTTGATATTTTTATTAAAAGTAATGATAATTTCTTGGTTTTCCGCAACACCTGTAGCATTTTGCGCAGGAATAGAAGCTATTACCTTGGGGGCATCAGAACTCTCTATTCTAGGAAAGAAAGGTTTCAAACCATCCTCTACCTTATTGCAAGCACTTAGTACTATAAGTAAAAAAGAGACCAATACTAGATATTTATTATTTTTTTTCATTTTTACCTCCTTTTTTATAGATATCAATGGTATCAATAATCATTCCTTTCTCGTTGGGAGCATCTTTGTATTTCTCAATAATGTACCGGTCCTTATCCAGTTTAAAATCTAAGGAACGAATCCGTTCAAAAGAATCATCGAGTATTTCACCCAAAAGAGTATTTCCCTCTCCAGGTTTGTATTTGAAAAGATGCAATTGCCCAGGACGTAGACCCGAAACCCATTCCAAGCGGTATGCAGATACGATATAATTCGAAAACGCGTTCACCAAACTATCCTGAGCCTTCACGAGCTCCGTTTCTGCAAATAAAATATCAGCTCGCTTTGCGTCTCCTACATCTAATTTATTGCTCATCAATTTCAAACTATGGTAGCGAAAATATACATTGCCATTGCCAGTATGGATCATATCCCATGCAATCTTGGTCTGATCAGCGGCGTTGTTTACTTCGATGGCAATTTTTTGTACCAACTGTCTCCTATCCCAAAGTGCTTCTCCCAATTTAATTTTACTCTCCAACACTCTCCTGTCATATCCCATATTGTCATAAAATTGGGTGGTACTATTGGTAGAATTGTTAAAGTTTCGATTGTCGTTTCGAATCCCGGTTGCAGCAAGGCTGTTGGGACGAACCCCCGAATTAAAGTTGGTTGTATTGGTAGAACGCCCTAAAGGAACAGTAACTTTAAAATTAAACCCCCAAACATCTTCTCTTAGCGGAAACTCTGTGCCAAACCTTCCTCCATATGCCCCTACCGAAAATTGTGGAATCCAAGCATTTTCAGCGAGTTGCTTCTCTTTTTTCAATTTAAAGATACTGACCTTTGATCGTAAGACTTCTGCCCTCTCACTCTTAGCCCTGGTTACTAGTTTGCGCAAATCAATCTTAGGGAAGTACAAATAGTAATCCTTGAGTAAATCACCTTCTATGAATAGCTCTGTTTCATAATCGACATTCATAATCAATTTTAAATTGTTAATAGATTGAAAGTACTCTCTTCTGGCCTGCAATAGAGCCAAACGTATCTCTTCCACCCGTGCAGCAACACTCATCACTTGGATACTGGTGGAAAATCCATGTGCCAACTCAAGCTTGGCTTGTTTCAGTTGGTAGAGTCCTCTTTGCAAAGATTTCTTGTGTAAGACAATTTTACTCGAAGCTGCTAAAGTAGCAAAAAAGGCCTCTTGCACATCTAACCTAAGTTTATTGTATATCACAACAAAATCTCGTCGGCTCAACGCCTCGTCAAGCTTGGCAATATCCAGACTTAACGACCTACGTCCACCATCATAGATCACTTGTTCTATATTCAATCTAATTTCATGGGAAATGGCATCGGTACTATCTTGAATAATATATCTCTGGCGAATGTAACTCAAGCCAACACTGGGTAGGTAGTTTCTCCATCTCTCGGTAATGAGTTGTTTCAGAGCCTTATTTTTATTTTTAATCGATTGCAATGCAAAATAGTTAGAACTTGCGATCATAATAGCCGCTTCCAAATTAATTTTCATTCTTTTATTGCTCACTACATTGCCATTACAAAAGATCACAAATAGACCTAAGATCATTACCTTTCTAAACATTAAGTTTTCTACCAACTCAAATATTTCTTCCTTCGGTTCATAGCCCAAGTAAGACCTTTCTTAGAATATTCTGCTAATTTTGTATAGATAATTTTTACATAATAAAAGATTTCCTAACAAAACAGAATCAAAATAGCACTGAATAGAATCAACGGCAATATACAGGAATATATGAAGAGTTCAGATAAAAACTTATCAGTCATCCTTATAGTATTGCTTTTATAAATAGCGGATCTGGCCTTACACCAACTCAGCGTAGCGTTGCCAATGCTGTGATTTGCTGATTACAAGGTAGATTGTATCCTAAAAAATAGTAGACAAATTTTTACAACCGAATCACAATGTCTACGTACGTTTTAAGCGTATCCATTTGAAATAAGAGCCAAGTGAAAAGCTCTCAGCCCGGTTCTGACGCCAATCTAGCCCCGGACTGAGAAAACAACATCACAAGGATGCACTCTCAGACTTATCTGCTAGTTCCTCTAGTCAAGTCTTTTGTGTACCCTTGTGTGTTCTCTAAATTTTGAACAAAACAAGGAGTTTCCACATGAAACCAATCGAAGAAGAAC
>JBCCIA010000079.1:0-17099 GCA_039028475.1 Spirochaetota bacterium
GCATGTCGGTCCAGATGTCCTCCATGTCGAAGTACTGCTCCTGAAACTCCACCGTGATGATCGACATCCCAGGTTTAGAGGTGGAGAGGATCTCTTTCATCTCCGGCATTTGCCGTAGAGACTGCTCAAGGGGTTCCTTTCTTAAATTGACAAGAGTCTCTTCCGAAGAACAGAGTTTGATTTGATTCTGGTTATGACTATTTTTGATAATTTCTAAGGATTCGATTCTTTGTTTATTGCAAATGCTAAGAAAGAATATCAGTAAAAAGGAAACTATTCCAACTCGCCTACGCTTGCCTGGCATTTTTTTTCTTGTTTTTTCCATACAATTTGATCCTCGAATGTAAGACTTTGGGGAAACTTGTTAAAGAGTTTCACAAAGTAACTTTCACTTTCACAAGGTTCCCCTAGCTTACTATAAATAAATGCAATATTGTGCAGACAACTGAGCATATTTGGGTTAGATTTAGAATTTTTCTTCAAATAAGATTGGTAATGGCTCAACGCCAGCAAGAGTTTTCCTTGGTGAAAATAAATATTTCCTATGTCATATACAACATACTGAGTTTCTTCTTTTTCAGCTAAACTCAATTTATCAGCCAACAGCAAATATTCTTTATACAGCTGCAATGCTTCTTGGTATTTCTCTTTGCTTTTAAGGATATTAGCTTTTTTTGCAATGGTAAAAGCATAGGCTTCAATAGAATTCAGCTCCAGCTTTCGCCATATCTTTTCTGCTCTATTCAAATAGGAAAGGCTTTTATCCCATTCTTGTTTTTTATGGAAGATAATGCCGATACGCGACAATATATCCGCATAATCATGTGTTTCTACTAACCCTAGTTTTTCTTTTTTTTTCTTGCTCTCCGTATAGTAGGTAAGGGCACTTTCATACATCTCTAATTTATCATAGGCAATGGCAATATTTTTTATCGAATAAGCCGCATCATTGCTTTTTTCAATACGTAGTTTTTTTTGTATTTGCAAGGCTTGCGAAAAATAAGCAATGGCTTTCCTTTCTTGCAAGTTGTAATGATAAGAAATTCCAATATTGTTCAATGTTTGGTAGTAAAGTCGAGTATACTTCCCCTTCTTTCTATCGAGTATTTTTTTAGCACCTAAGTAAAATTTCAATGCATTTTCATAATCATCGAGCTGCAAATAAGCAAATCCAATTGCATCAAAGAGTGGCCAATAATCTGGATTTGTTGGTAGTACTTTATGAAAATAAGACAAAGCCTTAGCATACTCTTTTTGGTTTAAATATTGTAAACCCTGGGAATACAATTGAAAAGGCTGACTATAATAGAGATGGTCTCCTAGAATCCAATCTTTCTCATGCAAAGTATATTTAATTTTAAGAGAATTCACAACTGCTGATATCAACTGGTTTTGGATATCGAGAATGTTAGATCTATTTCCTTCTATGGTAATCCGTTTGATAATTTTGAATTTTGGTTTTTTACGAATGCGGACTTTGAACTCTAAGATGCGACCCCGGTTATTTAAAATAAAATCAAGTAAATAATCTGAGGATATAATTCCTGCTGGGTCTCTAGTCACATCAGTTTTTGCCCCTGCACGAATTTTTTGTAAGATGATTTTCTCAGCTTGCTTCTCTGTTTCCCGGTCACTAATTTCCAGAGACTTTAGCTTTCTAAGGTCAAATAGAAGTGATTCCCTAAATCCAGCAGCAAACCACTTTTCAGTAGGATTCCCTTTATAGACAAACTCATTTACATATAGCTTTAACTTTTGCTTACTTTGAGACCAAAGAGAAAAGTTACATAGAATAAAAAATAACATTAGGCGAAATAAAAGCAATACAAGCCTCAGTATGTAAATAAAAGCAATTTATTTCCTATTCAAGAAAAATCAACTGCTTTTTTGTTCGTTATACCAGCTAAGTCTTAGCAATTAGTCCTTGTCAGAATGAGTACGCAAAGTATAAAGAAACTATGCTACGCTTGCAAGGTTTAGGAAAGCTAAGAAAAATTTTCTGGAAAGATTTACAACCAGGTATGGTGTATTTGGGAGGAGTAAAAATCCATGGCGGTGCCCCTATCGAATTGGGGAATTTTCCTGTACTTACAGCAACTCTATTGCACCGTCTCGACGAAAAATACAAATTCCTTGCAAACAAAGAAATTTTAGTTATAGAAACCAAGCATATTTCTCCAGAAAAGTTTAACGAACAAATTTATTCTGTTGGAAGACAGTTAAAAGCCTTTAATGATTTTCGCAGTAACTACAGAGAGGCATTAGAAAACTTACACAAGCAATTTCCTCCACTATTCAATCGAAAAGCAAAAAAAACTTTGTATATACCGGAAATACAAGAAAACTTCTGCCGAAAAAACTTTTACAATACTTTTACTTTTTCACAACAACACCGCTATCCGTCTCTTTTACACGAACTACATACAGCAGTCACATTTTCAGATTTATTTACTGGTAAGATTGAAGCTAAGTTTCACTTACCACAAGTTGACCCTCTACAAATGCACATAGGTATAGATTACTCCGAGTCTATGGAAAAGACAGGGTTTTTAAAAAATGCCATACAAGCGGTTAACTTTATTGCAGAATACTTAGAAAAATTTTTTCCAAAGTTAGAATTGTATATATACAGTTTTTCTGAGAGATGCCGTCCCGTACCCTTTCCCCTTTCCGGTAAAGAAGTACAAAGAAAAAAGACTTCTTATACAAATTTTTTTAAGAAAGTATTGCATTATCGCAATCGAGAATTTCGCAATATTGCAATTGTACTAACAGATGGACAAGGAAAAGATTGGCCAGAATCTTTAGAAATTGCTCCAAGGTGTAAAAAATACGAGATCGATTATATACAGTTAGTCATTTATCCTGACTCTTATTTTACGAAGGTAGATAAAACAGATTATTCAAAAAAAATGTTAGAGCTAGCATCTTTAGCACATGGCAATCAATTCACGATCTGCAACTCTTTCACATATACAATTCTTACAGAAGCTATAGACAAATATCTTGGTGATTTGCATGCATGTAGCAGTTCATCCTTCTCCCCACAAAGTCCTATGCAATTAGGCAATGCTCTTGTAAGTTTAGCTAAAAAAGATAGAAAATAGTCTAGTCAAATAGCACCAGCTGGCAAATAACAAAAACCAACCCATTGCCATTGTTGTGAATTGTTCTTTTGTAGAGTGAGAACGAATTCACCGCTATTTTGCTTAGAAAAAAAAGCATATTTGATAAAATTAGGACTAGACAAAGAAATCCGATTCGTAGACAGTTCCAGCTGCGCAATACTCTTCTGGATATAGGCAACCGATTTCTTAGGTTGGATTCCACAGTAAGAACAAGCCTCACAGAAACCGATATGCATATCACAGGAAACAAGTTTCTGTAAATTCTCTTGGCTTTTAGTTTCGAGGGCTTTGATAATATTTTTCAAAAGTAAATCAGTAGAGGTGTAACGACTGTGTTTTTGCCAAGCGTTTGCTTTACACGCTAGTACATCCTGACGATTGTTAACAATATCCATTATACGAACAACAGATTCGCCCCGATAAACCAATTTAAGTGGAAAGTTCTCTTTCAGTATCTTGTATATCTGTAACGACTTTTGGTAATCCCCCAAAGACTCTTTTTTTCTTGCTTGCTCTAGTAAATAAATTGGACCCTCTTTGTATTGTGCAAGAAATGCATCAAACACCCAACCTGTTAATACCACCTGTTCCTCTATTTCTTCTTCTAAATAAATAACCTCATCTGGAATAGTTTCGATTTCTACCCAGTACCCTTTTTTGCCATTCAAAGCCGCTTCTTTCGGGGAGGTTTGTAGAATTTTTACTGCTTCAGAATTTTCTAATAACCCAATTTTTTTTCCTTTAAAATAAGGGGCTGACCAAACTTTGAGTCCCGATGATTTGACATAGTAATGATTCTTTTTTATTCTTTTAGATAGACTGTTCTGTTCCAATGGTTCTAACAATTGCTCTTGTTTTGCTTGGATAGTTTCATCCTTTAGAGCATCAGAAATAGAGTCTTTATTTTTTGGTTTATCACAGAGGAGAAGACAGAAGAGTCCCATGTATACGAAGACCTGCCTACCTACTAGTTTTTGTTCCATACCATCTTTACAGATAAAAATTATTACGTATCAGTCAATCTATTTCCAAACTTATTGTCTAACTCAGATTTTTGCTTTCGCTTTCTAATTTTCTACTTTTAATTTTTAAGTTTTGCTTTATTTTGGAGTAGAGTATGGATAGAGCCACAATAGATAAGCTGCGTAACGCCAAACGAGTTGGTGTACTTACAGGTGCAGGGATCTCGCAAGAAAGTGGAGTACCTACATTCAGAGGAAAAGGCGGCTATTGGAAGAACTATAAAGCAGAAGAGCTAGCAACGCCTGAGGCTTTTTATAGGGATCCTACACTTGTATGGAGTTGGTACAATATGCGTCGAGAAGTTTGTCTCCAAGCAAAACCCAACCCTGCCCATACAATTGTTGCAAAAATGGAGAGCTTTTTCTCCCAATTCTTACTGATTACTCAAAATGTTGATAATTTACACAGAAGAGCAGGCAACAAAAAAATTATAGAAATCCATGGTAATATTTTCCAAGCATATTGTACACATTGTAGATGGAATGGTGCATTAGAGCAAGTTCCATTACAAAAGGTGCCACCAGAATGTCCTGTATGCGATACAATAATCCGACCCAATATTGTTTGGTTTGGTGAAACCTATGATGAGAACAAACTCCACAGTTGCTTCCAATTTTTGCAGAATGTAGAGATTATTATCATTATTGGTACATCTGGCCAAGTAAGCGTACCGGTGAGAATGGCACAGTATGCAATGGATAACGGGGCATTCTCTATTGAAATCAACCCCGATTCCTCCGCGCTATCCTCTCAAGTGAACGTTTTTATAGAGGAAAGAGCTGGTATTGCCCTACCAGCTCTATGGGAACAAGTGAATTCCTAACGAAAAATACTATTTACTTATTCAGAAGACAAACCAGTTGCATCTTGCTGTTGCTCATCTGTTCCGGTATCATTGTCAGCAGCTCCCCGACTAGATCCTGTTTCTACTTCACCATAATCTTCTCCGCCACCTTTCAATCCTTTCACCATTCCTTGTTCTCCTGAAGAAACACAAAAACTAAGTAAAAAAACTAGGCTTAATGTTAGAGTAATTGTTTTCCAGAAATTCGTTTTCATAATTTGACTTCCTTATATTTCCTTGTAATAATCCATAGTATACAGTATCTCTGGACAAAATGCACAGGATCTATAAAAAAATGGATGCTTTTATTCATTAGAGAAAAAAAAGTTGAAAAAGTTTAAGAAAAAATCTCATTTTATTTACGCTTTTTCTCTTTTTTCAATAGATATACAGAGTGTAGTTGATCTGTTTTGGTATTTTCCCTAAATATTTTGACTCTTTTAAAGTTAACTATTTGCAAGAAATAGTCCAGATCATTGTACAAAAACTTGTAAAGAGCAGAAGATTGCTTGTCCAAACGAGTTTTTTTTCCAGAGAATAAACGAATTTGTAGATCTTGGTAATTCACATGCACACATTTGGTCTCCTGGCTCATAGGCTGGCAGTATGTTCCAGAAACAGGTTTGCGGGCGCATACGAGTGTAAATGCAATACTCGCAAAGAGAAAAAAATTGATAGGTTTTATTGTTTAGCCCCTGCTGCTTTTAATTGTTCTACAATTTCTACATTACCTGCTTTCAAAGCAATACTCAATGCAGATTCTCCAGATTTGCTTCTTTTATTTACATTCACTTTTTGCTTAATAAGATATTTTACTGTGTTGGTACGCGAAAATGCAACGGCATACATAAGTGCAGTCTTTCCTTGGTAATCCTTGGCACCATGAATTACTTTTTTTCCAATAAGTAACTTTACAATCGTATCATGACCATACATACAAGCATACATTAAAGATGTTTTTCCAGTATTTTTGTTTTTGATATTAATATCCGCACCATTGTTTAAGAGCAATTTTACGACTTTAACGCTATTGTCTTTTGCAGCAATCATCAGAGGAGTGTCCTTACGGTTATCGAGTATATCACTATTTATTCCAGAATCCAATAATCTTTCCAAAACTTTCATATTTCCATCATGAACTGCTTCTACCAATTGCCTTTCTTTTGCAGTTTTTGCTGGCTTTGCCAATGCTAAAATAGCCTGGCTCGTGAGTAGTATTATAGTAACTGTAACTTTTCTCATTTTTTCCTCTGTAACCACTCCTGAACTGAGAGTGGTTGTAGATATTCCTGCTTATGATTGTGTGTGGCAATCAGCAAACAATGACAAGATCACCGCCTGCTTTGACTTCACCATTTTCGTCAGCTGCCTCTACAGAAACAGTAACTAACTTTTCACCATCTTTCTCTTTTTTATTTTTTACCTTGCCGCGACAAGTAAGAGTTTGGCCTGGCTTTGTCATGGCTTTAAACTTCACACCATAAGATTTAATTTGCTTTTGCTCTACCCAATTGGTGCAGAGTCTACCAATATAAGCCATAACTAACATACCGTGTGCAATTGTTCCGTCCAATCCTTGGGAAATTGCAAAGTCTTTGTCATTGTGGATAGGATTGAAGTCACCGCTAGCACCTGCATAACGTACCAAATCGGCATGGGTAATAGGGCCTACTTGTAACTCAGGAATTTCATTGCCTTTTTCTAATGCATCAAATTCAATTTTCATCATATTTCCTTATTCTGCTGGGCGAATTACAATCGCCATCTCTTCTTGGATACAAGGTTCATCTTGTTCATTATGGAAAATCGTACGAAAAGTTACCATATCCATTTTACCTATTTTTACATCCACAACCTCAGTTTGTGCCCAATACTTACCTGGATACATTGGCTTGATATATTGGTATTCTTCTTTCATATGAAGCAATCGTCCTGTATCGATGCCAAAAGCTCTCATATCTTCCCATATTTTTGGGTATCCCCAAAATAAAATAGCTGTTTGAAATGTTGGTGGGGCTGGAATATCCTCATAACCCGCTTTCTTTGCTTCCTCTATATCCATGTACATTGGATTCGTTTCGCCAATTGCAAGACAAAATTCTTTGACTTTACCTTTTTCTACAACGAACTCAAATCGCTCCAGTTTCTTGCCAATAATCTCTTTTGAAAGTGCCATTTCACTCATAGTAAGTGTCCTTGGATCATTTTATAAATACTTTTCTACACTGCATGGAGCAAATGGAAAAATGTCCAGTATTTTACTTAGAACCAGAAAACTGTTCTTTTGTCTGCTGGTATGATTTTAAAGTCTCTGATGCACATTTAGCCCATGAAAATCTTTGTGCTTGCTCATAACCATTCTCTATCAATTCTTTCCTTAAAGAATGATCGCTCAGACATTGGTAAATTTTCTCTGCTATATCTAGTGGATTATGCGGATCAAATGACAAAGCTGCCTTACCATATACTTCAGGCAAAGAAGTGGTATTAGCAGATACTACGGCAACTCTTGCCACCATCGCTTCTAAAACAGGCAAACCAAAACCTTCATAAAAAGATGGATACACAAAACAACTTGCCTTTTGGTACAACTGCAATAATACTGCCTCTGATATCCAACCAGTGAAAAATACATGTTTTTGTAAGTGGTATTCTTCAATCATTTGGAAAAACTCTTGGTGACCAGCCATTTTCAAACCAGTCACAATAAGGGAATGCGGAACGTTCTGGTTTTGTTTGAGGAGAGAAAATGCTTTTAACAATCCCTTCAAATTCTTATGGTGGTACGTAGAAGCAACAGAAAAAATATACTGTTCTGGTATCTGGTGTTGTTTAAAATACGTTTCAGCTTCTTCTTGTTTCTCTCGTAATTCATTATTTGCTAACAACGCTACATCAATTTTCTCTAAAGAAACGTTGTATTCTTCCGCCAAATCTTTTTTAGAATACTCAGAAAATGTTACAATACGCTGTGTATTTCGACAGGAATACCAAACGGACAGGTGCATCGCCCACCTCTGCAAAAAGCCTAAATCTTGTGGAAACCTCTTAAAAATGATGTCTCCTATCGTAATGATCGTAGGAATATTTTTTGTTTTAGGTGGAAATCCAAATGCCATGCTATGGTATAGATCCGCTTGCAACTCTTGTAGAACCTTGCCCAGAGAATATTTCTCATAATAGATCCTTTGCAACTTCTTTGTTCCCTGAATAGGGCACAAATGAACGGTAAAGTTTCTTGGTAAGTCTGTCCATGTTGTATAGTTTTCTTGGTTAGCGAGGATAACATATTCGTTCTTAGAATCAATTCTGCTAAGACCTCGGATGAGTCCCCTTGCATAGTTCTCTAACCCCCCTAACTTTCCAGGATTCAAAAACAAAGTTCCTAATGCTATTTTCAAAGAAAACCCCTCTCCCCTACTACTCTAGATTTAAGACGACTGCTGGTTTGGTTTATTTTTAGGAAGTGGTGGAAGATCCGTAAAAAGGCTTCGCATGGGTAAGCCCAACCAAGCCGCAATAACTTTCTGTTCTGCGTAGGGTACAGGTGAGGTTTCCTCTACCCATTCTTGGATGACCTGTGTAGGTGTTTGGCTGATCTTGCTGAGTTCTTCAATCGACTTTTCTTGTTTTTCTATTTCTCGTTTCAATTGTACTCCCCAACGAATATCCTGTTGCTCTTCGAAATCAAAGAAAGATTGGCCAGTTTTATAGATCTTTTCATACGCATGTTCTGATAAAACACCCGAGATAATAGCAAGAAAGGAAACAAAGAAAGGATTCAATGCTTCCGAGACAACACCTTCGCTGGATGTATTGTAGGTAAGAACAATTTGTCCAGATTTTACCAAGACAAATATAGATATTGCTGTAACCATCCCTAAGAAAGGTCGGAATAAATACCAATTGAGAGCTCGGTTACGTGCACTTTGGTTAAATAGCTCTTTCGTTAGAAAAATGGTACTACCCAACGCGCCCATCGACAATGTCAAAATCAATGTTAACAATTGGTTGGGCATGGTTGCAAGATAATGAAATTTCAGATTTGTTAGATACCTCAACTCAACCAGCAGTTCTTTCAAATGGTCATCATCAACTTCTTTGATCAAATCTTGCGCTTTTTGGTGCTCTTGGATGGCAAGGACTAACTCCTGGATCGCCTCTATTACTTGGGTTTCGGCATTTCTTTGGCTGGATTGGTTTTCCACCAGATTATTTGTCTCTGATACCAATCGTACAATCATTTCGTCATGATCATTCGCTGATCGTTCCAAGCGTTTGATATTTTCCTGTAAACTCTTTAAGTCCAATTGCTCTGTACCAACTGCTTTTAGTACACCTTGCAGGGCAGTCCATGCAGATTTGACAGTCTTGAACTCCAAACTCAAACGAGAGGATATTTCTTGAAACTGGGTAATGATACTATCCCTTTGCTTGCGCAGCTTCTTTAGGTTTTTGTCCAACTTCATGACTTTCTTTTCTTGCTTTTGTACTTCTATCTGTAAGTCTTTCAATCGTACCAAACCAGCATCGTACTGCTCCGTTAAGCTAATTAGATTGGAAACAGAATAGTTTTTCTTTGTCTCTGGGTTTACCTTATTGAGAACCTTTTCTTGGAATTGTTGCGAGGTCAAAGTCCCAAGAACGAGCCAAGTAGAAAAGATATACAGGCAGGTAAGCCACAGTATTTTCAGTATGAAACTTATATTTAAGACTGTTTTTTGGAATAAAACAAATAAAAAGCGTTTGAAGTTGGAAAACCCAGGTGAGTCATTGCTCATATCTCAAGTATTGCGGATTCTGACTGATTTTCAATTCTATTTTTTATTTTACAATCTATCACTGAAAAAAAATCTAACCATAAATATTAGAATCTTCAAGATTTTAAGGAGTAACTAAAGATATGAAGAAGAGCTTACTTTTTTCTCTTATTGTAGCGGGTTTTGTCATGATCCAATGTGAAAAAGCACCCGATGCAGACAAAGCACAAGTAGAAGAACCGACTAACGAAACAACCACTGCTCCAACAGGCGAACCAGTAGATCTAAATATAGAAACCAGCCTTATCAAATGGATTGGTACAAAAGTAACCGGAAAGCACAACGGTATAGCAAAAATTAAATCTGGTAAAGTTCTTATCAATGAAAATAAAGTCACAGGTGGTGAATTCGAAATCGATATGACCACAATAGAAGATAAAGATTTAGACGGCGAAATGAAGGAAAAGTTAGAAAAGCACTTAAAAAGTACTGACTTTTTTGAAGTACAAAAATTCCCTACTGCCTCCTTTAAAATAAGTAAAATTGAACCAGAAGCAGATGGTTCTAAAGTGAAAGTAACAGGGAACCTTACAATGAGAAACATTACAAAATCTATCACTTTCCCAGCGACTATTGAATATGGAGAAGATAAAAAGCCTAAAGCGGCAAAAGCCAACTTCAATATCGACAGACAACTTTGGGGCATTGTCTACAAAGGAAAAGCTGACGACTTGATTCGAAATGAAATTAATTTAGATCTAGACCTTCGTCTATAAAATGAAACTCCGCTCCCTACGAAGGAGCGGAAATGCTAGTAAGAAATCTTAAAATGGCAATAAACGCACATGCCAAGGTATTTTTGAAATAATTACAACCAATGCAAGTAAATAGCAAATGAAAACAAAACGCTGTTTCTTGTAATTAGGCAACTTTCTTTTAGCTGCTATCTTGCAGTATTGCAAAATAAAAATCCCCAGAATCATCATGAAAATATGCTCCGCTGCGTAAAACCTTACATCGGGTTTCTTCATAGCAGCTTTGAAGTCTTTCATAGCTCCAAGAGTGATAGGACTCAAAACAAAATATAAAAGCAGCCCAAGTAACAGCTGTATATGAGCAAATATAACAGATACTTTCAATGCAGTCTCGTCCTTCTGATTCCAATTCTGCTTACGTATCCAACCTGAAAAGGATCGAAGTATGACGAGTGCAATCGCGGCAAGTACAAGCCAGCGGAACACATTGTGAATTGCTAAAGTTGTTGGGTATAGATCCATTATTTTAATAAATCTCCTGCTTTTGCGTCTTTATGCGGGATAAATAGAGACAAACTTTCACCACTACCTGATGCTAACAGCATAGCTTCCGAAACACCAAACTTCATTTTCCTTGGTTGTAAGTTTGCCACGACGACTACTTTGAGACCAAGTAACTCTTCTGGGGTATAGGCGGCTTTGATACCAGCAAAAACGTTTTTTACGCCTAAGTCTCCCAAATCCACTTTTACATTTAACAGCTTATCGGCACCCTCTACATGATTCGCCTCTTTGATGAACCCAACTCTGAGTTCTACCTTAGCAACATCTTGTATGCTAATATAGCCATTCTTTTCTTGGCTTTCTTGTTTTACTTTCTCTTCTTTTGGTTTTTGTGTATTTTCTTGGATCATCTTTTTTATTGCCTTTTCATCTACTCTTTTGGATAAAAACCTATACTCTCCAACTTTTTGGTCTTCCAATATGGTATCTATATGAGAGTAATTGGTATCCACAGCTAAATTTAAGAGTTTAAATATTTTACTACATATTTCTGGGACAATGGGCTTGAGGTAAATTGCCAGTATCTTAGCAGCGTTGAGTGCAAATGTAACGACTTCTCTGGCTTTCTCTTTGTCTTCTTTGACTAACAACCAAGGAGCCTTATCGTTGATATAACGGTTTACCATATCTCCCGCTGCCGTAATTTCCCGTATCGCACGGGAATACACTTTCGTTTCATAAGCGCTTTCGATACTTTCCCGGTATTCTAACAACTTTTGTATATACTCATTTCCCTCAGGTGTAAGTTTTCCCAACTGACGGTCCAACTTGTCTAGTATGGATGTACTGACACGAGATACGATATTTACCAAGTTTCCAATTAGATCTGCATTGACCCGAGCAGAGTAATCTGCAAAATTTAGGTCCATATCTTCCAGAGAGTTATTCAATTTGCAGGCCAAATAAAAGCGTAAATGCTCTGGATCTTGGTGTTGCAAGAATGTTGCTGCTTTGATAAAAGTTCCTTTTGACTTCGACATTTTTTCGCCATTTACCGTCATAAAACCATGTACATGCACATGATCGGGGGTTTGGTAACCACTCCCCATTAGCATTGCCGGCCAGAATAAAGTGTGGAAATACAGTATATCTTTACCTACGAAATGAACGATTTTACCACTTTCTTTTTTCCAAAATTCATCAAACTCTTGCTGTTTTTCATGAAAATAATTTTGCGAAGATGCCATATAACCAATAGGTGCATCTAACCACACATAAAAAAACTTATTGTCTTCTCCAGGAATTTTAAAGCCAAAGTAAGGTTCATCGCGAGAAATATCCCATTCCTGTAAGCCTGAATCAAACCACTCCTGTAACTTTTTACTAACTCCTTCTTGCACATGGGATGGATCTTGGATCCAGGCGAGCAAAGGTTTTTCAAAATCCTGTAACTTGAAAAAAAGGTGCTTAGAAGATCGTACTGTGGGTGTGTTTCCACAAATCGCACACCTTGAGTCTAGCAAATCATTTGGCGAATAATTGGCACCACAAGACTCACAACCATCTCCATATTGATCTTTGGCTCCACATTTGGGGCAAGTTCCTTTGATAAATCGATCTGGCAAAAACATTTTATCATGTTCACAATAAGACTGTTCAATATCTCTACTAGAAATATGTCCTTTTTGCTTCAAAGTAGTGTATATTTCTTCCGCATACTTTTGATTCTCGGGAGAGTTAGTGGTGTAGTAGTTATCATAATCAATGTGGAACCCGCTAAGATCGTTGTAGTGTTCCTTATGGATCTTTGTGACTAACTCTTCTGGGGTAATTCCTGCTTTTTGAGCTGCTAACATGACGGGAGTTCCATGCGTATCATCTGCACAAAAGAAATAACAATCATTCCCTTTTGCTTTTTGGTAACGGACCCATATATCTGCCTGCACCGCTTCCAACAGATGTCCTAAATGGATTGGCCCGTTTGCGTAAGGAAGTGCCGTTGTTACTAGTATTTTTTCCTTCATTTACAATTCCGAAAATTTATGAAAGTATCCCAGCCTTATTTGTCAAGAAGTATGAGTTCCTATAAATTTTTCATTGGCAATAGCTACTAGTGAATCTATATAACTTCTAAGCATGCAACAATATGAAACTATTTTCTTTGATTTAGGTGGCACACTGATTTATCCCGATTTTGCTTTTCTAAAAGCAAGGTTTTCCACTTTGGGCTTACAATTGGAAGAGGAACATTTTTTTTATGCAGTATCCAAAGCAAGCCAATCCATTGATGGGTATCTAACACAAAACCCTCACTCTACAGATTCCGATAGAGTTCCAGTATATCTTAAGTCTCTGTTGCAAGAATTAGGGTTTACGGGAGGCGTCGATAGCTTTATAGAGCATATCATACTGCCACGCCATTACGAGACAAACTTTTGGAACTACTGTCCAGATACAATAAAACCTTTTTTAGAAAAACTCAGTAACTCCTACAAATTAGGTATTATTTCCAACAGTGATGGTAGAGTCACAGAAATACTAAAATCTTTTGCTTTAGAACAGCTTTTTGATACAATCATTGATTCGCATATCGTAAAGTGTGAAAAACCAAACCCAAAAATCTTTCATATAGCTTGTGAGAAGATAGAAACTCCTCCAGAGAAATGCTTGTACATTGGTGATATTTTCTCAATCGATATTCTAGGTGCACAAGGGGCAGGAATGGAGGCTATACTATTAGATGCTACAGGTAAGCAAAGAGAGGAATGTAAAACTATAGAGTCTATTTTTGATTTACAGCTTGTACTTAATTAAGTGTTCTGAAATCCTAATATTGACTTCATTCTTAGCACATTCGCGGACTAATCTAATAGCGTTTTGTGTCGCCTGTGCATTGGAAGAACCGTGGCCAATGATACAAATTCCACCTACTCCGAGAAGCATTCCACCACCATATTCGCGATAGTCCAAGCGTTTCTTCATTGCTCTGAGTGTTGGCTCTAGGAGAAATGCCCCTGTTTTGGCAATACTTGATTCACTGATGTTCATTTTCAAAACATTGAAAAAAGATTTTGCCAGCCCTTCTGTTGCTTTCAGGACAATATTTCCAATGAAACCATCACAAACTACAACATCTACCTCTTTACCATCACCATACAAGTCCCTTCCCTCTACGTTGCCCACAAACCTTATGGGTAACTTTTTTAAAATATCAAATGTTTTTAAGGAGAGGCTACAACCTTTTTTGTCCTCTTCTCCATTGGAGAGAATTCCTATCGCTGGCTTAGATTTGCCAAAAACTTCTCTCATATAAATATCACCCATGATAGCAAACTGAGCTAAGTATTCAGGCTTACAGTCAACGTTGGCTCCTGCATCAATAAGCAATATGGGAGAATCTTCTCTTTGTGGGATAGGAACAGCAATAGGCGGTCGTAGTACACCGTTGATTCTGCCTAAATACAAGAGGGAAGCTGCCATAGTAGCACCAGTATTTCCCGGTGAAAACAAACCAACACATTCCCTGTTAGCAACTAATTCTACCGCTTTGACAATGGAAGAGTCAGGCATGGTTCTGACAGCTACCGCAGGAGAATCATCCATTTCAATCACTTCTGACGCATGGATAATTTTTACTTTAGAAGAATCGTAGTCAAAGCTTAATAGGGTTTCCCCTATTATCTCTTCATCACCGATTAAAACTACTGACGAGTTGTACTGATTTACAGCATCGATCGAACCTCTAATTAATTCTTCAGGCCCGAAATCGCCGCTCATTACATCTACGGCGACCCACATAGGTATTACTCTTTATTTGTTTCTTTTTTAACTTTGGGAGCTACCTCTAGTTTTCCTTTATAAAAACCGCAAAAAGGACAAACTCTATGTGGAAGGGTAAAAGATTTGCATTCTGGACATGGAACTAAGTTTGGCTTCCCTATTGCATGATGAGCTCTTTTGGTTCTTACTTTAGATTTTGATTTTCGTCTCTTAGGAACTGCCATTTTCTTCCTCTTAATTCATTTATTGTACTATGGATCTCAGTGGTTGGAGATTTAGCCATGCTATTATTCCCAGCGAATACCTCAAGCAAAAAACTGGCAACAGACTCAAGCTAATCTTTGGAATCGAAAACAGGCTGCACTAAAATTCCATTTCCCAAACATTCTTCTCGCAAAAGATCGTCTCCTTTATCAATCAACACTCCTAACTGAGAACTTGTCAGAAGTGGGTAATCATTCCAAGAATCTCCAAAAGCAAGATCTAACCTTTGCTCAGTGTTTTTTTTTAAGGCTTCTACTTTTCCTTTACCATAAGTAAACGGTTCTAGGATTTTAGGCGCTATAACACCTTCCACCTCCTCTAACTGCATTCCAATGACCTTTTCTGGTTTGATTCCAAACTCCCATGAAACTTCTTCTATACATACTTGGGGAGAAGCTGTCACAATCCTAACATCCCAGTCTAAATCTTGCAGAAACTGTACTAAACTTACTATTTCGCGGAAGGGAAAAATATTTTTACAGGACAAGTTCTTTTTCCAAGTATTTCTAGAAATTTCTTTCAACTCTGCAACTGACATGCCTGAAAAAATGAATGATGTCCACCTGTAGGCTTCCTCTGCTCCTTGTTTTTCCATTATGTAGTCGTATTCTTGCCAGACAAATTGCGTAAAATCCTCTTGACCACCCTCTGAACGTATTTGGATAGCGGCAGCTTCATCGCGAAAATGCTTTGCAAAATCACCTTTGTAGTACAACAACTTGTTATCGAGAAGCTCTTTCATAATAGCTTCACCGAGGTCATTTTGAATCATTGTATTGTCAAAATCAAAAGCCGCCAACCCTCGGGTTGAAGTTCCCACTTCCTGTAAATGTTCCCATATATTTTCTTCCCAACTGTATCGATCCAACAAAAACTTTTACTCCATTATTTTCTCATGCATAACGACTTTTGCATCAAACTCATCACCCGGAGGAGTAAAGTAATGCTCTGGATTCAAAACTATATCTTGGTACCTAACTTCAAAATGGAGGTGTGAACCTGTAGAGTGTCCTGTACTACCAGCAAGTGCGATGATTTGCCCTTTCTTTACCCTATCCCCCTCTTTTACTAACAATGCAGAGTTATGGGCATATAAGGTACTGATGTTGTTAATTTTATGCTTAATAAGAATAGATTTTCCATAGTTGCCAGTCGTTCCTATCGAAACAACCTCACCATCGCCAGCGGCAAGAATAGGTGTTCCTCTGCGACAAGCAATATCAACTCCTTTGTGCATAGCAGTTTTCTCGCCTAAATTCCGCATTCCTAAGCGAGAAGAAATAAAAACATAAGGAGAAGAACTACCAATGGGCCATATCAATTCTCGAATATCTGATTTGATGATTTTACGACCTTTTCCTTGCTTTAAAAGTTTATGAACGTATTTTTTAGAATACGGAAAGAAAATAGGATCGTATATAGAGATTTTT
This sequence comes from Spirochaetota bacterium, assembly GCA_039028475.1. Classification (GTDB taxonomy): domain Bacteria; phylum Spirochaetota; class Leptospiria; order Leptospirales; family Leptospiraceae; genus JBCCIA01. The sequence goes on from JBCCIA010000079.1 coordinate 16,489, forward strand.
TTATGGGGAGAGATAGAATTGATTTGTTTGACTTCTTTGTCAGCAGTTCCTACTTTTTCCATATAGTACTGGATAGAAGTGGACAATTTATACGGTAGCACCCACTTTCCCAACCTACCCTTATAAGATTGAAAAAACTCATTATCAATCGTGATGACTTCTGTGTAGGAACTACTAGCTACTATAGAGATAGCTCCAAAGGATATACAAGTAATAATCACATATAAGAAAACTTTAATCTGATAAAATCTCAATAGAAAATGCCTCTTTTGCTATTATACAAGTCAAAAAAAAAACAAGTTACTTGCAACTCAAAAAATGCTTTACTGAAATCAATGTCCAGAGTTATCTCGCAAATCTAAAGGAGATATACTATTGTCTAATATACTTCCTACATGTTCGGTCTGTACGTACAGCCGAGAAAATAAAGATATAGAAAAAAAGTTTCACTTTAGCCTACTAGGTTGGATAGCTCTCAGTTTCGGCATGACCTTACGGCCTAAAAGAATATCATTCTACTGCCACCAATGCAAAAAGGTCAAAGAAGAAATAACTGACGATACTATTATAAAAAAATATACAATTTAATAGAAGTAATTCAGAAAAAAAAC
>JBCCIA010000080.1:0-17025 GCA_039028475.1 Spirochaetota bacterium
CTGCCGGCGCAGACGAAGCTCACTCTGGTGCCCCACCTGGGGCTGCTGGTCAAGTCAATACTGTTTCAGGCCGCGCCTCAGCAGCAGGACGACGAGAAGGAACAGGCTGTGTTTGCGCTGAGCTGGCTGCTGGATCAAGACCGACAGGACCTGTTCTTGCGGCTGAACGACTTTCTCTTCCAGGTTTCTGTTTTTCTGTACATCATAAACAGATAGCAGCTTTGGATTATAGTCTTGCTCCTCCCAGGTATGTAGGTGCATTCGAAGTTGTCGAAACCAAAGATGTTGTACAAAAGATCCAACACCTACAACAAGAGCTGGTTCAGCAATTGCAAGAAGAGAGAAGAATCAACACTCTAATCCAAGATAATTTAGCCAAACTGCAAGTATAAGAGCACATTTTTTACAATCCTTCCTAAAAAGTATCCTTCTTTTTTACCATTTACCAAAGAACTCCTTGCCCAATTTTACCATCCTTATTTAAAAGTAATAATAATACTTCTACTCTATAATACAACGTGAAACAAATACAGCAAGTAAGAATACCAACAAGATCACTTTGGAAAAAATCCTACCTAGGAGAAGTCGCGAGCTTTTACAACGGCAGAGCTTTCAAATCTTCTGAGTTTAAAGAAGTGGGAACCCCAATCATTCGAATCCAGAACTTACACGGCAAGGGCAGTGTTGTCTACTCTGACTTAGCATTGCCTGACAACAAATTTGCCGATACGGGAGATCTACTATTTGCATGGTCTGCAACTGTAGGCCCATTTCTTTGGAAAGGACCAAGGAGTATCTTCCACTATCATATTTGGAAAGTAGTATGCAAAAGCATTGATAAAATCTATCTTTTCTACCATCTAAAATTTCTCACGGAAACACTGAAAGATGTTGGCAATGGCACTTTATTTGCCCATATCACCAAGAAACAAATAGAATCGTATCCCATCCTAGTCCCTCCGAAACAAGAACAAATCAAAATCGCTAAAATGCTATCTTGCTTAGATGTAAAAATTGAACTATTACTAGAACAAAACCAAACCATAGAAGAACTAGCCACATGTTTATTCCACAAATGGTTTTTAAACAATAGAACCAATCCAAAGAATACTATAAAATTATCAAAACGAATCGACCTTGCCTATGGAAAGAGTCTTAAAAAAGCATTGCGCAGTGGTACGGGTTTTCCCGTTGTTGGTTCTAATGGTGTGATAGACTACCACTACAAATTTTTAGTACAGGCACCTGGGATCGTTTTAGGTCGTAAGGGAACCATAGGAAGCGTGAACTTTTTACTGGAAAACTTTTTTCCTATCGATACCACCTTTTATGTCATCAGCAAAGAAAATAAACAACCTCTGATCTATGAATACCACCTGCTAAAATCTATTCCCCTGCAAGGTATGGATAGCGATTCAGCAGTCCCTGGTCTACACCGCCAAAGTGTGTTGGGCATAGAAATTCCCCAAGATTCCCAAGAACGAATCAATCAATTCAACCATACCTGTTACCCATTTTACGAAAAAATTTCGACAAACCTACGGCAAATACGTACCTTAGAACAGCTACGCGACTCCTTGTTGCCCAGTTTGATTACTGGTAGGATACAGATCTCTCAATAGAAAAATTACATGTCATACGCCGCGAGAAAAAAAATTACACATTCCCTGCTAAAACAATTGCAAAAGCAAGGCTACCAAGCACCAGACAACATAGTCGGAGATGGGAGAAATTCTCTAGAGGAAGTGATTTTAAAAAGACAGTTCTTACGTGCCCTACGTAGAACCAATCCGGGCTTTTCTCCAAATACATATATGCAAATACTGGACACAGTAGAAAACCTTGCGACAACAGATCTGCTCGCTTGCAATGAAGCATTTCATAGGATGCTCACTTACGGTGTTCCCATCACCTTGCAAAAAGGTCAGGAACAAAGGGGAGATTTACTTTGGCTTATCGACTTTACAACTCCTTGGAAAAATGACTTTAGTGTAATGAGCCCATTTCTAGTTAAGAATAACACTAGCTACAAACGCTTTGATGTTGTACTTTTTATCAATGGCATCCCTTTGGTACTTGTAGAGTTGGAGACTCGAAATAGAAATTCACTTGCTTTGCAAGCCTCCTACCTACAACTGCAATCGTACCAAGAAGAACTAAAAACTCTCTTTGCATACAACAGCTTGCTTGTGATCTCGAATGGAGTCGAAGCTAAAATTGGAACCATCGGTAGTGATTTCTCTCGTTTTATAACTTGGAAAAGCAAAAGTACGGAAGAGTTACAAACAACACCTGCCAATCCATTAAAGAGTCTCGTACGGGGAGCTTTAGAGCAAACTACTCTACTAGACCTCATACAAAATTTTATCGTCTTTGAAACAAAAGGAGAAAACTATACGGCAGATCACATTGGAAATAACCGAACTCATAAAAAAATCGCTGCTTACTACCAATACTATGCGGTAAACAAAGCAACAGCTTCCTGTAGACGTGCCTCTGGTTTTCTTAGTGAAAAACCTAGTTTGAACCAAGCCTTACAAATCCACAGTTCTCGCCAATACGGTTTCATTCCGCAAATAAAGTCTCCCTATTGCAACCAAAAAGCAGGTATTATTTGGCATACTCAAGGAAGTGGTAAATCCCTTTCTATGATTTTTCTAACAGCGAAGCTCATACAAATTCTAAACAACCCTAGTATCGTTATCCTAACAGATAGAAATGATTTGGACGAACAGCTGTTTGCGTGCTTTGTCGCCTGTAGGCAAATCTTACGACAACTGCCTAAACAAGCACAAAGCCGTAAGCATTTGCAAAAACTCCTCCAGGTCGCCAGTGGCGGAATCACTCTTACCACAATTCATAAATTCTATCCTACACAGGGAAACCAATTGGAATGTTTGTCAAAACGTCGCAATATTATTGTCATAGCAGATGAGGCGCATAGAAGTCATTATGGTTTCCACGGCCGAACCATATACACAAAAGATAGCCAAGGAAACACTACAAGCAACGTTTCGTATGGCTTCGCAAAATACCTTCGCGATGCCCTACCTTGTGCCACTTTCATTGGTTTTACTGCGACTCCCATCGAAAGCAAAGATATCAACACACCTGCCGTATTTGGTGACTACATTGATATCTATGATGTAAGCAAATCTATCAGCGATGGTACGACAGTACCTATTTATTATGAAAACAGAGCAGCACATATCCCATTGGCAGCGCCAACAAGAGAACTCGACCAACTCTCTAATAACACAGCGAACCTTACTTTTAAAACATTTGTTGGTGAAACAGAGAGAATGCGTAAAATTGCAAAAGATATTCTTACTCACTTCTACCACAGAAAGGAAGTTATGCAAGGCAAAGGAATGATCGTCTGTGCATCACGTAAAATTGCAGTTAGTTTGTACCAAGAGATAATATCTCTACGTCCTAGTTGGCACAGCAATGATTTTCGCAAAGGCCAAATCAAAGTAGTGATTACCGTAGGAAAGAATGACAGTCCTGAAATCACAAAGCACCGGAGCAATAAGCTAGAGAGAAAACTTCTAGCATCCAGGATGAGAACCCCAAATGATGAACTAGCTTTAGTCATTGTTTGCGACATGTGGTTAACTGGTTTTGACTCTCCCTGCCTACACACTATGTACATAGATAAACCTATGCAAGGCCACAATCTCATGCAGGCCATTACTAGGGTCAATAGGATTTTCCAAGACAAACCAGCAGGCCTAATCGTAGATTATCTGGGTATAAGCAACGATTTACAGGAAACCCTTACCTTCTATACAAAGCAAAATAAAAACAATAATTTCGCTTTCGAGCAGGAACAAGCAGTGGCACATTTCTTACAAGAAAGAGAAATTGTCCACGACCTGTTACAAGGCTTCCCCTGGCAGGACAAAGATCCACAGCAAATTTTACCGGCACAGGAGTTCATCCTATCTTTAGAAAATGGAAGAACAAGATTTCTGCAAACCATGCTGGCTTTGTCCAAAGCATATTCTTTAGCGACGCCCCACCCAACCGTTCTTGCCTATAGAGAAGAAATAGCTTTCTTAGAAACATTAAAATTCAGGTTAGTGGCTCTATCTGCTCCACAGGGGTCGCCAAAACGCCCATCGCAAAATCATGTCATCCAGCAGTTGGTAAGACAAACATTGGCACAAGAAAACAACCTGGATATTTTTGCTACTGTTGCGACAGACAAGCCATATGAACTTCTACTTTCCCAGGATGTCTTACACAAACTGAGCACAATGGAACATACAAACCTAGCATTGGAAGTATTGCACACAATCCTCCAACAAGAGATTGCATCCTACACTACCCTTTATGTCTACCAAGGGAAATCTCTAGCGAAGGCACTCAAAACCTGTATAAACAAATACTACGAACAAACTACAACAGCCAAGAAAACCTTAGGAGAATTGCTCCTCCTTGCAGACAAACTAAATAATTTCTCCAAACAAGCCGCAAAAATGCAAATTTCTACTTGGGAGTACGCCCTATATGTAGTGATTCTATCTCCTACTAGCAGCGATAGGGTAGTAAGTCAAGATCTGGCCAAGAAATTGGCAATTTTACTCACAGAAAAAATCAAAGAAAATACCAAACAGAACTGGTTGTACAAAGAAAATGTCCGGGCGAAGCTCCGTGTTACGATCAAAAGAACTCTAAGGAAATTCGATTATCCCTTGCATCAGAAACAAAGCTGTCTAACTTCTATCATCCAACAGGTAGAAAGAATCGCGGAAAGGTTAGCAATCGAAAATGAGTCTAATCGATCAAAGAATCCCCACGTTTGATTTCTTTGATATCAAATTTGTCATCGTATTCAGGAAAAAAATCAAAGAACAATTTGCGTGGTACAATACGATACCGATCGGGGTTGAAGGATTTGTATTCTCTTGTAAAATCTACATTAGGCAGTTGGTGGAAGTTGATACGGTCTTCAAATATATAGAAATCTTCTTTGTCAAATCTTCGTAGACGATGGATCAAGTATTCCTTGATAAAACTCCAGTCTAACTTAAAATATACCCTGGTTCCACGAAACGCAGAGGAACGATCCATGAGACCTGCAAGGGTTTTCAATGGCAATTCTGCCTTATAATACTGTGAAACGTGTACCATGATAAAGCGTTCAGATAGACCCATTGGGATCCACACCCGATTCGATAGAACCGTTTTATCGCGTTCCGATTTAATATCAGCGAGTAGGTATTCCAATTCGGGTAAGCGCTTTTCCTTGCGCAGGTAACCACTATGGTCTTCTGAACCAAACTCTCCATAGTAGAGCCATTTGTACAAATCTTGTAGTTCGAAGTAGTGGTATTTTATGTACAACTGTTCTGTTTTTGATCGATCCATGACTTCGTGGTGCTCGACTTCAACATAAGTTCCTCCTTCCTGGGCATAGACTTGTTTTCTTCCTACATCTGCCAATTCTCCTTCTTTGATCTCTTTAAATTCTGAGTTTTGTTCCATAAAAATATGTAAGGCAAATACCTTTTGCTCATTCGTTACAATCGTAAAATTATCTATTCCCATTGCCAGATTCCTTAGGAGTTTTTTTGTGCAGTTCTTGTTCTAAAAAATTTAAATTTTGGTTAGCCAGACGGAGCAAACGGTTTGCTTTGTGGATTACCTCTACAGCCGAAGCATAGTTTTTTGGCTTGGAAGTTTTGAGTAAACTTCCTGACTTTTTCCAATTTGTATATACTAGACGAACCTTCTTTTTATTCTCGCTGTTGAATGATTTTAACTGTTGTTTATTCTTTTGTATATCCTGTAATTTGCTACGAATGAGTAAGAACTTAGGAGAAAACGTAGAAAGCCCCATATAGACTTCATCTCCTGACAATGAATCATTTGTTTTTGCCATCTGCGTAGAACGTTCCCGCTTGCTGTATTTTTGATTAGAAACGACAGTTTTCCATTCGTTCTCATACCTCTTATAAGTTTCGCTTAAGAACGGACGAAAGTTAGGAAATTCCATCATGTACTGGCTAAGATACTCCAAATGAGTCTTATGTTTACGAATTTCTTCTATGGGATCAGGCGCACAAGAAGCGAAACATATTAGCAGCAAACAAATAAGGTTTAGACAGAACTTCTTCATCATTTCTTATTTTGCAGGTTCCTCGGCAGTAGTCGTATCAGCAACTGCACATCCAGAAAATATGCCAGGAACAATTGCGGCTCCTCTAGTAAAACTTTGCCCTTCACCATTGTGAATTTCTTCAATCCCAACACTCTCCATAAGCGATACCAAATAGGAGTATGTATAGCATTCTCTTCTCGCAAACTTTTCTAAGATATCTTTGTCAACAAGGTCTGCTACTGTCAGCTTACAATACTTTTCCGCTGTGGTTTCTAATTCTGTCTTTTGCAAGACATCCGTCTCATGGTGAGAAAATTTTGCCTGCCATACTTTGCCCATTCCATAAAATTTTATCGTGTTTCCTAGAGGTGTAGCGAAGCTGCGTTGCAACGCGGAAGGAGAAAAAACTTTTTCTTTTACAAGACTTTTGCAGGCTTGGAAAGTCTGCCCTTCGCGTTTTTTGCGTACAAAAAATTCCGATGGCGGTTGGAAACATTGCTCTTGGTAGTCTACGGCCTCTGTTACTTTCTCATAACTTGCACCTATACCTATTGCATCACTTACCTTACGCAAAACACCACCGACCGAATAAGCAACTTGTACCGATGCTCCGCCAATTTCTAAAATTCCCATATTTTCTTGTGTAGTGTGGGTCTGTTGGATAGAATAGTAGGCATATTCTGCTTCCTCTTCTCCTGAAATCATACGCACCTGAGCCTGCATTTTGTTGTCTGTAAAGGTTTTACGTATTTTTGCCAAGATTTGCTCTGCTTGGGCTTTCGGCAAACGGCGAAAACCTCCCGTTCCTAACAGGGCAGTTGCCGAAATTTTACTGGTAATTCCAGGAGAGGCAAATTCCATTTCCGAAATACCTTTTAAAATCACTGGTGGCCCCTTACTCTCTCCTAAATCGGCAATACCATTTTCAGCATAGATCGACTTACACTTGCCGTATGCTCCGGCGATTGGTATAGATTTACAATAAGAACCATGTATTTGCTCAGAGCTTTTTTCAATTTGGTACAAACAAAAACGAGTTCCAGAAGAACCAGCATCCACAACTAAGTGCAACTTTGCTCCTTCTGGGGCTTGCAGTTTGACCTGCCCAAAACTGCATGTGAGTAAAAAAAGTAAGGTGGATAAACTCAATATATGTTTCATATATATTGGGCAAATTAACTGGGCTTTTTTTGCTTTCCAGTCTTTTCTTTATCGAGCAAAGAGGAGAATATATTTTTTCTATCCTCCTGAGTAATGCCCAAAGCACCAGCGAGTTCATATAAGAAATGACTCTCCTTGGTCATGATGCGTCCATCTAAGCCTGCAAGAATGCAAGCGTCATAAAAAAAGTTTTTTGCTAGCTCTGGTTTACCTTGGACATATTGGCATACCTCTTCTAATGGTAGCAGGTTTTTCTTACCAGCGAGTAGCTCTGAAAGGATTCTTTCACGGTCTTCTCTATTGAATTCGCTAGGAGGAAAAAAGGAACCTTCTTCAAACAAACGTTGTATAAATTCGAGAACCTTCTTATGTTCTGGCATTTTACGATAACCATCGGCCTGTTCCGCGTGCAACCACAGATGCACAACCATCGCAATATGACGCATCCTCTTCTGTAAGTTTTCGCGAGTAGTAGCTGTCTCACTCTGCCAATCGTATCCGCTATTTTGTAGGCTGAGCAATTTACTCGTCATCCCCATAACTGTTCTCCCATCTATTTACTAGTTGGAAAAGTCTTGCATAGCAAGGGAATATGGAAAGAAAAATTTCTATTTTTGTGGATTTGTAGAAATATTTTGTGGATTTGTAGAAGGTAGTTTACCCACACACTCTAAAATTGTTTGCGATAAGGTAAGATTTTATTTAGTCTCGTTGTAAAATGGAAGAGTCTTTGCATACCTTTTGCTCGTTGCAGCAATTTTTCTCTACTCAGTCTCACCTTGCCTTTACAAGCTACCAATACTCTATTTTCCCTATGCGGGTATTTGTACAGGTCAACGTACGAATACAGTTTACGAATGATAGGTAGAGCCTGTTTGTAGTTGTTGGTATAACCAATGTTTATAACCAAACACCCTTTGGCATACAAACGATTGTGGATCGAACGGAAATAAGATTCTTGCAAGAGGTGCTGTGGAATAAAACCCCCACGGTAGGTGTCGGCATACACCAAATCATACTTCCTTTGCGTGTTCTTTAGATACTTAGCAGCATCCTGCGTGTGTAGCCTGTAGCGACTGTCTTCTTGCAAATAGAAATATTTTTTCGCCATCGCTAAAACTTCTCCATCAATGTCTACCGCATCTATGTGGACTTTGGGCATGTAGTGGTGGGTATAGGTAGTAAATGTTCCTCCACCAACTCCCAACATCAGTAGAGAGCGTATCTTTTCAGGGTATAGGTAACCAACGGTAAATAGCTGTGTGTAGGGAATCGGCAAACTATAAGGATTTTTCCGACTCATGGAAGATTCTAAATAACGTTTGCCTTTGCGAACAAAGTATAGGTAGACGTTTGACTTCCGTTTGACAATTACGGTATGGTTGTAAGGGCTGATTCTGCTTTCAATATCTCCATCAGGCAGGCTTTGCCAGTTGTCAGAATAGACCTGGCATTGCAGAGATGAGATTGTAAATAGGGTGAAAAGGAATGGCCATATGGTGCAAGCAGACAAACACTGCCGCACCACTGGCGAGATAAGACCTACTCTTCGTCTAATTTGGTATCCTTTAATAGTTTCTCTAAAGGTATTTTTGTCTTTGGCAGGGAGGCGAGATTAGAATACTCGTAGCCTTTTTTATATCTCTTCTTATCTTTGGGAGAATAGAAAGGCTTGTAGTCTTTGCGGTAACCCCATTTGAATACAGATTTTGTGGGGTCCTGGCCAATCACCAACTTATCTGATGCGATATAACCAGTTGTTCCTTTCTCGGTACGAATGTGGATTAACTTTCTAGCATTCCAAGAGGTATCGTGGTTGCGATAGTTGTAAGCTGTTACAACTGTTCCCTTAGGGATGATGGTACCCGTTTTCTTTTTCTCATCATTGTACAACGGCGTATCCCAAGTGACTTCTGCCTTTTTTGCACAGCTTACGGCGAATACTACAAGTAGGGTTAAAACAACTCTTTGTGACATGCTTTCTCCTTATTGGTGGTGTTTTAGGCAATCGTCTAGCCTAGGGTCGTTGATTGGAATCAGTTTATTGGACTCCAAACCTTTGAAGACAAAGAAACCAAACAATCCCACAATACCTATTGTAACTCCCAGTGCAAGTAGCAAGCTAAAGACATTGAAAGTTTCGAAATTACTAGGGAATACAATCCAAAACAACTCCAAGAATTGCATAAATAGAATCCAGATAGCGACCCATTTGAGGTATCCCAAATCTCTTTTGTTTGGTCTATTGAGCAGGAGTAAGAAAGGTACGACAAACTTGAGAATTGGCATTGCGATAGTAAATGGAAACCATCCACCTACCATTCTCTGCTCATACCAGAAAGTTTCCTCAGGAATATTTGCATACCAAATCAACATGAATTGGCTAAAGCCAATATACGCCCAGAAAATGCAAAAAGACAGCAAGAACTTACCGATGTCATGAATATGGTTTTCATTGACGAGATTCCCAAGATAACCTTTTTTCTTCAAGATTGCGAGGATTACAACGAAGGAAGCGAGCCCAGCTTGGTAAGCTCCTGAAAAGCTGTAAATACCAAACATCGTGCTAAACCAATGCGGTGTAAGTGACATGAGCATGTCGAAGGAGGATACACAAAAAGAAAGTGCAAATACGACCAGAAATATAGCAGACAATTTGACATTTTTGTGGGTGTAGGAAAGACTGTCGTCGGTATCTTGCTTGGTAGAATTTTTGTAGAAAAATGTACCAAATATCAGCCAAATCGACGCGAATAGAACGGTACGAATCATAAAAGCAGTATCATTGAGAAAGGGACTTTTATGCTTCAACAAATCGTCTTGTTCGACGACTTCTTTGTGCGACCATTCATACAGGTCGTGCATGCCAAAAAAAGCAACTACTACCAGTAAAACCAGTAGTACCGGCAAAAACTTAGAGTAAGATTCAATCACCCTACGCACAGTAATCGACCAGTAAGAACCGGTGATATGGCTAATCGCGGTAAAGAATAGCCCCGACATCGTTATACCAGTAATGAAGTATACACCTACCAACAGAGCCGACCATGCCGGATTGCTATGCTCACCATGTCTTGGTGGTGTGTGCCCCATGAGAATATACCCTGCCACAAACGCAATGACTCCGAGCAGCACCATGACAATGAGCTTAAACTTTAAGTCACTGTCCATTTTGAAATTTATTTCGTTTTCGTTTATCTTTGCTTCCATGTATCTACCTTAGTTTGGAGTTTCCTTCTTTGCGACAGCTTCTTGTAGCTTGCGGATGTAAAGGATGATTTTCCAGCGGTCATTCGGAGGAACCTGTGCTCCATAGCTTCCCATCTGGCCACGTCCGTGCGTAATGATATGATAGAGTTGGCCATCTGTCCAGTTCTGGATCTTTTCAGAAGTAACGGGAGGCACTGCAAGACTTAGGCGCGGAGCTGGGCCTACTACGGGACCGTTCCCCGCTCCACGTACACCATGACAAGGCATACAATAGATTTGAAACCTTTCCTCTCCACGTTTGTAGACCGCCAAAGTTTTTTTCTCAATAGGATTCGCAAGCCCACCCCTAGGCAAGTTGTCTGGTCTTGGGTATTCTTTTTTGCTATAGGGGTATGGTGTCCAACCCCTAGGAACAGTTCCCTGTGGAGGCAAACGCACTCCAGAACCAGTGGGATTGAAATAATCTGCTTCCTGAGACTCTACCGCATAGGAATCCGCCATATCAGGAAACCACTCAAACGGTGGCAACTGTCTCTGGCAACTGCTTGCAAGTAGAACTGGTATAAATAAGAAAAGTATTGCTCTAAATTTCATTTTTTGTTCCTTACGGTTTGACAACTGTAACTTCTCCTGCTCCAAGCTCTTCTAAAAAAGCAACGACTTCCTCTTCTTTGTAACCCTTTGCCGAGGATGGAATCCACAGGGCAAACTTGTGGCTGGTAATGTCTTTATGCAACGGCTTGCGAAATGGATTGTTCAAGCGAGCAAAAAAGAACAGGGATAGACCAGAGAGAACACCGGCCATGAATACTGTTAGCTCGAATATAATAGGGACAAAAGCTGGCCAGGCGTTAAGCGCTTTTCCAGCATAGTTCAACGGCCAATCGATGACATGCACAAGATAGGGGAATAGATAGCCGATGAAACAGCCAAAAATTCCCATAAAAAATGTAATCCAAGGAATGCCAGAACGAGCAAGGCCCATGGCATCATCCAAACCATGCACTGGGAAGGGAGTAAAGCAGTCAAAACCAGTATAATTTTTCTCTCGGGTTTTAGTTGCTGCTTCCATAATTTGGCCAGGCTCATCAAAGAGCCCAAACACGCCCGATTCTGTTTCTTGGTAGGTATGAAACTGATCTGCTGTTATTTTTGGAATTGCCATTAATGGTGACCTCCGTCTTTAGTCGGCATGACTGATTTCACTTCGGCGGTTGCAATCACAGGTAACATTCTACAGAATAGTAAGAAAAGTGTGAAAAACAATCCGAAAGAACCAAGCATCAATAAAAAGTCAAATTTAGTGGGAATGTAGAGACCCCAATTTGCAGGTTGGAAGTCCCTGTGTAGAGTCATAACGATTACATACCTCTCAAACCACATCCCGATGTTGACGAATATGGAAAGGGTAAACATAATTGGAATACTGGTTCTGGCCTTTTTGAACCAAAACACCTGCGGCGAGAGCACGTTACAAGAAAACATTATGAAGTATGCGATACCATAAGGTCCAAACGCTCTGTTGACAAAAGCAAAACCTTCATACTCGTTTCCAGAATACCAAGCCATAAAAAACTCGGTGCTATAGGCAAGACCAACGAGAAGACCCGTTACCATGATGACTTTGTTCATGTTTTCCAAGTGCTTCATAGTAATGTACTGTTTGAGACCAAACACCTGGCGAGCTATCACCATCAGCGTTACCACCATCGCAAACCCAGAGAATACTGCACCAGCGACAAAGTAAGGCGGGAAGATAGTTGTGTGCCATCCAGGGAGAATAGAAACCGCAAAGTCAAAACTCACAATGGTGTGCACCGAAAGAACTAGAGGTGTAGAAAGAGCTGCCAAAAGCATAGAAACCATTTCCAGGTGCGACCAAGCCTTATTGGAACCAACCCAACCAAAAGCTAATACGCTATACACAGCCTTTTTGATAGGGTGCTCCGTTCTATCACGAATCGTAGCAATATCGGGAATCAGACCGATGTACCAGAATACCAAAGAGACACTGAAGTAAGTCGATACGGCAAATGTATCCCATATCAGCGGTGAGCGAAAGTTTACCCAGAGTGGCCCTCTTTCATTCGGATAGGGGAAAAGCCAAAAGCCCAACCAGGGACGACCAATGTGGATGATGAGCTGGCTGGCAGCTGTCATCACCGCAAAAATAGTCATCGCCTCAGCTGCACGGTTGATACCGGTTCTCCATTTTTGGCGGAATAAGTGCAATACAGCGGAAATTAATGTTCCTGCGTGGCCAATACCAATCCAAAAGACAAAGTTTACAATAAAGAAACCCCAACCGACCGGATTGTTGATCCCAAGTATATAAAGACCCTCATACATCAGATAGCCAACAATACTTAGGAACATCCCTGTGATACCAACCGAGACAGCGAATGCTCCCCACCACAGCTTGGTAGGGAAGGACTCAACTGGACTCGATATATCATCAGAGACATCCGCATAGGTCTTACCGCCTTCGACGAGAGGCTTTATATCTAATTCTTCTTTTACTGCTTCAGACATTGACATAGATCATTTCCGCCTTATATAGTGTTTCTCACCCGGCTCAGGTAAGTAACCTGAGGCTTGACATTGAGGTATTCCAAGATATGGTAGCTACGCTTATCTTTACGATTCTGCGAAACTTCTGCCTCTGGATCATTGGTATTGCCAAAAGAAATAGCATTGCAAGCGCAGGTTTGTTGGCAGGCTGTTTGCACCTCACCATCTCTGAGAAGTTCACGGCCTTCATTTTCTGCCTTAATTTTGCTTGCTGCAATTTTACTAGCACAAAAGGTACATTTCTCCATGACTCCACGTGAACGAACTGTTACATCAGGGTTAAAACCAAGATATTGTGGAGCTCTTGTTGCATCTGTACCGTTCCAGTGGTTCATCCAGTTGAAACGTCTTACTTTATATGGACAGTTGTTGGAACAGTATCTTGTTCCTACACAACGGTTGTAAACCATATCATTAGTTCCCTCAGAACCGTGCATAGTAGCTGACACAGGACAAACCGTCTCACAAGGAGCGTCATCACAATGCTGGCACATTACCGGTTGGTGAGCCATTTCCATTGTTTCTGGCTTTTCCGGGTCCCCGATGTAATACCTATCTATCCGAATCCAATGCATTTCCCTACCAACCCGTACTTCATCGCGGCCAACGGAAGGGATATTGTTGTCTACCTGACAAGCAACTACACAAGCTCCGCAGCCAGTGCAGAGGGTTAAGTCAATCGACATACCCCATTTGTGACCCGTATATTTAAATTCAGGGTTCAAGCCTCGCGAATGTATCTTCTTTTTCTTACCACTTCCATCTAAAATTTTAGGTATTTCTGGTGTTGCAATGCCAGCAGATGGATTTTTCTGCCACTCTGCAAATGTCGTTGATTGGATCAGAGGTCTATCTTTGTCGTATGGCTTGTACAAACCTTGTGGCGACTTTTTCCCAGGAATGGCAGTTGGATTCATCATATGATGGTCCTGTGTGGTAGCTAGCTTATATGTTTTGCGCGTTTTTTCCAGTTTCACAGGCAATCCACCATACAGCATAGTTCCATCTTCGGAAAATGTTGCCAATGCATAGGTATTCAAACCTACACCATTCCCAACTTTTCCCACATGTGTCCTACCATAACCAATGGCAATCCCGACTGCCTCATTGTGCATTCCGGGTTGGATTTGCATGGGCAGTTCTAACGATTTGCCAGAGGCAGTCACTTTCAGAACATCATTGGAAGTAGCACCCAATTTTTCTGCAAACTTCGGCGAAATAGCAATGTAATTGTCCCAAGTAACTTTGGAAATCGGATCGGGCAACTCTTGCCGGAGGGAATTATTAGCCAAATGACCATCCCCTACACCCACACTTTCATAGAGAGCCAGCATCGCTCCAGCAGGCTGTTCTTGCAATGGCTGCACAGAAGAAGCACTAAAACTTGCACCAGATCCACCCGCATTGATTTTACTTCCAGGGAGAAGCCCTAACTTCACTGCTTCGTTAAACGCAGCATCGCCACCTAACTTCGACTTGTATTTGGCTCTAAAAAATTCGTAAAAGGTTTTACTACCTTTGATTTCTCCGCCAGCCCATTGGATAAAGTGGTCTTCCAAAGAACGGCTGTTGAAAAGAGGCTGTATCATCGGTTGTTGTAAACTAACAATCCCCTTAACCGCTTCCATATCACCCCAGTTTTCTAAGAAATGACTGGTATTGGCAAGCCAACCTGAATGGGCAGCAGTTTCATCCAAACGATCCGCCATACTGACAACCAATCCAGCCTTTTTTAAAAGAGCATCCCACTTAGCCGTTGGTTGGTCGTACACTGGGTTCACACCAGCTAAAATCAATGTTCCCACATTTCCAGCTTCCAGGTCAGCTTTGAGTTGTTTTACATTTGCACTGTAATCAGCAGCACTGGTAGAGCGAGTCGCCGAAAAATCAATGGTTTTGCCGTTATTGCCAAGGACAGAGTTGAGCATATTCGCTGCAATTTGCAAATCTACCATGTCTTTGGTCCTAGCAGAAGTTCCACCCGCAACCACCAAGGAAGCTCCTTTTGCTCCCCATAATGCTTGTGCAGTGTTTTTAACTGCTTCTTCACTAATTCCAGCCTTTTTGCAAAGTGTTGCAACATCGTCACTAACCGAAGCAGGAATCTTCGCTCCCAATTCTTTCAATGCAGCTGCTAAAGCAAAAGCAGCTATTCTTTGATCGCCGGGACGCACAGGAATGCGTAAATCAGCATTTGAGCCTGTCACTGTAGGAATAGATTCAATTGCAATGTACTTATTTATTTCACCAGTATCCGATTTGATAGTACGACGGGTACTAAATTGCTTTGAAAACTCAGTCGAAGAAATCCAAGTACCGAGAAAATCAGCGTCTATTGACACAATAACTTTGGCTCTATCAAAGCGATAGTTAGGAACTACAGCCTTACCATAAGACTTTTTGTTTGCCAAAGCGATACTCTCTTCCGCACCGATTGTTTTGTATTCATAGACTTTCCCACCACCTGTTGCAGACAAAAAGCCTTGTATAATTTCTTTAGTCGAAGGGGAAGCCAAAGGAGAGGTTAAAATAACTGTCTTGCCTTGGTTTTCAGCAATAGACTTTTTAACAGCTGCGTCTAGATCCTTCCAAGTAGTCTTACTACCCTTACCAGCTTTCACGGCAAGTGGTTCTTTACTTCTATCTGGGTCGTACAAGTCAAAGATAGCAGCTTGCCCAGAAGAACACAAAGCACCTTGGTTTTGGGGATGCTCTGGATTGCCTTCCATCTTGATTGGTCTACCATCTTTTGTACGCACTAAAGTACCACAGCCAGCTTCACACCCTTTGCACACAGAAGCGTAGTGTAGGGAATGACCATGTTTCACTTCCATCGGAGCATCAACATAAGGAACAATTTTTTCAACTGGTTTACGCACACAATTGAGGGTAGACATTGCTACCGAAGCACCCATGAATTTTAGAAATGATTTTCGATTCACATTCTCTGTTTTCAGTTTCTGGAACATAGATTCAGGGGGGGGGAAAAACTCTCTATCCTGGAGTTCTTTCTTCCTGTCCTCATTTTTCTCAGCCTCATAAGACTGCCAATGTGACTTTTTTTCTTCCTGAAAGTTTTGTATATCGGACATTGATTAGTACTCCTATGATTACCTATGACAAGTAGAACAATTGTTCGGGGCGTTGTTTTCCCGGTGACAATTCACACAAAAACCCATGTTGAGGGATTCTACCTGTTTTACTTTTTCCATTTCCGCAACATTGCCGTGACACTTCGAACAATCTACGCCTCGGCTGATATGCCTGGAGTGGTTGAAATAAACAAAGTCGGGCTGATCATGAATTTTGATCCACTCGACAGGTTGTTTTTTCTCATATGTTTTTTTCAGCCACTTGATATGTGGATTATTTTGTGCGACTAAGTATTGGTGACAGTTCATACAAGTTCCGGTAGGAGGAACACTGGCATGCGCCGAAGTCTCTACAGTAGTATGGCAGTACCGACAATCCATCTTGTTATCTCCAGCGTGGAGCTTGTGATTAAAAGGAATTGGCTGAGTGGGAGAATACCCAACGTACTTAGAAGGGGAGAAAATTAGATAGGCTAAAGCCGCGAATACGACAAGTGGCGCCGTAATCTTCAATGCTTGTGTGTTCATTCAGAGAGATTCCTTTTTATAAGCAATTTTTAGCACCGAAATTATGTAATAGTAAAAGATATCTACTGGCTATCTGGCGATCCATTAGCCCTTTGCAAATCAGAAAATGTCTAATCCTACGTACAATACCAAAAGAATATATTTGTTTTTTGCTAAAGGCGAAAAAATTGCAGGTAATTTTCTGTTCCAATGTGTCTAACATACTGGGTTAGGTGCTTTCCTGATAACTTATCAAAGAAGGGAGACACCCCAGTACTATCCTAAATGGCAGAATTCAACGCCAATTCGACGAGAGCCAACGAGTCTAGCCAAGAAGAAACACCCTCATGACATAGCGCCCGTATCACTTGCTCC
>JBCCIA010000081.1:0-16980 GCA_039028475.1 Spirochaetota bacterium
AACTTCCTGAATCTCTATAAGCTGGAAATCGTATTTACTATAGTTAGTAGCTTTTAAGTTAGGACTTTTTGTACTATAAAGTTGACAAAAGTTTAGAGTAGATTAACATGAAATCAAAGAGATTGACTTTATGAATGAAAAACAAAAAAAAATATTTATCGCTCTACTTATAATTTTAGGAATTTTTGGTATAGGCATGACCTATTTCGGGATCTCAAAATGGCAGCTATCAGAGCAACAAAAACTTACCATTGCAAAGCTTAAAGAGGAGATTAAAAAACTTACCAGTCAAATAAATGACTACAAACAGCGAGCAGAAGAGGCAGAAGCAAAAGCCAAGGAAGAACATGAAAGGTATTTAGCGAATAAAAGAACTTTAGAAAAATGGGAAGAAGAACTTAAAAAACGTAAAATAGAACTAGATGCCCTCGCTGACAAAATAGCGAAAGGTATGGGTTTAAAAACCTATCAGTTGTTTCAAGCTGGCATTCTAGGAAGATGGAGTTCCATCCAGGGAAGAATGGACTGGAATGAAGCGAAGGAGAAATGTGCAGAATTGGCAGAGAAAGATGGAGTTGCTTGGCGTTTGCCTAAAAAAGGTGAGTGGCAGATAAACTATGGCACCAATTCTTCCCTGCTTTCTAAGCAATGGTACAAGGAAACAATTGATGAAGATGCAAAGGCTAGTGAAGGGTTATTTTGGACAGCCGATCAGTATTCCAAAATTCGTGCTTACTATTTTAAAAGTGGTGATGGCCGTGTCGGGAATATACGTAAATACAAAGAATGTTATGTCCGCTGTATCCGTTGATTCTATTGTACCATGTTGCATAGAATAAGAATTTATGTATCAAATACTTTTTCCCATAACGCTATTGCAGACTAGTATATTCCCTGGAAATATTAGAAGAACTTACAGCGTGTCCTAAAACCTGTCTATTCTTATGCAAAAGGCAAGCTGCAAGAGCCTGTAGTTTTGTTTTAGGACAGGCTCTTATGGTTTATTGTAACACACAAGCTCTTTACATATCAGCTCTCTATCCAGGCTTTATTTTGTACTAAAAATATAATTGAACCTGTCAAAGTAGGGAAGGTATGTATCAGTTTCATTCCATTGGTCTTGGAACCATGCATTTTGTTCAGAAGGTTTTCTTCCCTGCTCGACAACTCCTGAAAAATGTTCTAAAATAACTCCTGTGCTATAGAGGAGATCCGATTTACCACCACTATTGTCTTGGACTTCAGCCGAAGCGCAGAACCTTTCCACATCTTGGAAAATAGAGTCCAATGGGTAATCACTTGTTATTGTTGGGTAGAAATAATCCATAAATTGTCCTGGCTTTGCCAACGAACGAGCAAGACCGACAAAGCGCATACCACCAGGAGCAAGATGTGGCAACATAGCAGGGACATCTTGTGTCACTAAAGTGCGTAGTATATAGTCTTGTTGTCCAGTAGAAGGATCGACTAGTATAGAACCAAGGATGCTAACAAATGCTTCGAGTTCATCGGCACTTGGTTTGGCTTCTATCAAAGAATCAAAAACTCTACTTAAGTTATCCGTATATTTATACACAGAATTTGTAGAAAAAATATCTGTTAAAAATATGGTCAAATTATCGAAAAACTCCCAAGATGAATCATCCAAATTATCTTTAGGTCTTGAATCTGGATAAGCAGCCAAATCATCATGAAGACTCTGCATTGTTTTTTCTACATCAAATTGTGTTTCAGCATCTGTAATTTCTGCTGTCACCCTCATTTCGTTTACTATCTTTTGCAATCCACCCACAAAATTTGATCTCATAGTTTCTCTTCCGTCCTTACCTAATTCAAACAATAGTTCACCTAAGGAGGTCAAAAGTGTACCTTTGCCAAGAAGACTTACAAGACCATCTTGGTCACGTATTTCGTCTTCTGTCAAAGTAGCAAGAAAGCTTCTGAGATCTTCATTTGGATAATACAATTCGGCAGTAGGCATCTGTGGACTCCTTATGCCGAAAAAATTATTAGAACCACGAATTTTTAAAGAAACAATTTCTATAGCTTGTGGATTGACCAAATCATTCAGGGCTACTGGGTCATTGGTCTTATGGATATGGGGACGAGCTAAGACCTGAGCCAATTCGGTTAATAAGGCAAAAGGGTTTTTGTTTGTATCAGAATCAGCTTGCCTGGTCATTGCATTGGCGAGTGCAGCAACGAGAGGGAGAAGTTTGTTCCTTTTATCCCAATTATCGCTGGTGCTATCAGGAGTGATTTCGGAATCAGTTACAAAACCTAATTTTTCAATCACATCAAAGTTCCACTTTATCGCAGGAGGTATCGGACCGTAAAACCTTGAAGGCTCATTGTATTTGGCAAAGAGAAGGCGGTAGACCTGTTGGTAAATGGTAGTGTCGGTAAAACCGTATGAGTCATTGGAAATACCATAGCCCCAGACTTGGATGAGAAAGGAAGAGTCAGCAGCAATGTCAGAGAAATAAGTTAGATCTCCCACTGTATCGTAACCCGTTTTGATTCTTTTTCCAGCTTTCAACCAAATACCGCTGTCCTGTTCCGAGCAAGTCGTAGTGCAGTACGGTTTTACATTCATCAAACCTTTCAGTCCGTTAGCAACAACTGTTGCATATACAGCTTCACGCAATTCATTGCCAAGTGCATCGACGTGTACCGGAATTACCAATACCATACGTTTTTTGTACAACAACCATTGAAAGTTTTTATAAAACGCTTCTTCGTCGGAGGCAACAGCTCTATCCGTGTCAGGTATTTCTATTTCTGGTATAGTATATGACGTTCCATTAGCAATA
Source organism: Spirochaetota bacterium (assembly GCA_039028475.1). Lineage (GTDB taxonomy): Bacteria > Spirochaetota > Leptospiria > Leptospirales > Leptospiraceae > JBCCIA01. The sequence goes on from JBCCIA010000081.1 coordinate 2,814, forward strand.
TTAGTGGATTCCGTACCATCAAGTCCTGCATAGTTTTTATAACCTTTGGAAACTTTTTCCACTTCGATTTTGTAGGATGAAGTTTTCCATTGACTCTTGTAGGTCATATCGTTTTCCGAACTATCTCGGTAGATAGTTCCATCAGGAGTAACATAGTTACCACTGGAATCTTTGCGATTCTTATTGTAGTAAGGACCTTTGCCGGAGTAAAGTGTATCTGCAATCATAGCAAGAACAAACGGGATGGTTTTGGTATAAACCGAGTCGGTAGCAGAGTTTAGCCTACCACGTGTTTGTCCTTCACTCAAACTGAGTGCTGATGTATTTAGGTTGATTGGGTAGTTTTCCCCATCGCGTGTAACTTTGCCATTGACCTGCGCTTGCGTATAATTAGAGTTTAATACTGCCGTCAAACCTAGGTTAGAAACGCTATCATCTCCAGGGGCAGGTGCTGGAGAGGACATTTTAGAACCAAGAGAAAAGGCAGCATCCCCTAACGTTAAGATACCACCACTCATACCAATGATTTGTGTTTTTTCCTGATCATTGTTCCAATAGTAACCAAATATGTCTACCATACTTAGGGTAAATAGCAAACTTTCTAGAGAGGAACCAGGTTCACTTTCACTATTTGTTAAGCGCTCTTTACCCGTTAAGTCTATCTTGATCATTTCAGTCAGACTAGAATCAATACTCGTAATGTTTTCTGTAAATGTCAGTTTATTGTATGCAGTTGCCAACAGAGATAGCAGTGGTGTAGAAGTATCTTTGATATAAGACTCAGGTGTTTGGATTAAATTCCTAACTTTCACATATAGATCTGTTGTCATATTGGCAAAATTTGTCGAGTATCCCGTTTCATTATAATTGCTGTCAGAATCGTAAACAGAACCACCGGTTGTATAATATTTCTCGGCATTGATAATTAACTCTTTCAGTACAGTTGCAGCTGTTTTGCTTCCATCACCAGTACCAGCTTTGACCGACATCATATTTCCCAAGCCTTCTAATAATGTTATCAGTTTGTCCTTGAAAACTCTGTCCTCTAGGAGTGTTTCATCGAATACTCCTTGTAACAGTTGCGCAATACCAGACTTTGTTGTACTATTCTTATTGATCGCCTTATGCAGTATCTCTTCCACATAAGTCACTACGTCATAGGCTTGTTGGCCTTTCAAAGATTCCACCAAATTGTTGATAGAAGATTGGATCTTTGCCTTACGCAGTTCATCCGTTTCCTCCGTACTTAGACTGGACTTGCCTGTTTCTTTTAACTTTTGGTAGTATTCTGTTGCAATAAATTGTGGATCATTGCGCAAATAATTCAGTATGGTATAGTCTAAGGGCAGCAAAGGTACCAGAAAATCCCTTTGGCCAGCTCGAACCCTTTCCATGTAATTCAAAGCATTTTGGTACTGACCAGAAGAGCTACTTCTACTTTCTGGCTCTCCCGACAGAGCCTTCATCCATATGGAAAATGAAGTAGATCTGGAACTTACAGAATCTACCTTCCGTACCCGATTGATAATACTACTTACCCTTTTTAGAGCAGGTCTGATGTTGGAATCCTTGTTTTTTAAAAGTGTGCTCAAAGAAGACAAAGCCTCTGGAATATCTTTTCTGCTCTTCTCTAAAGATACATTCAAGTTTTTGTTAAAAGCATCCGGCTCCAATTTTGCCATAGCATTCTTCAAGGCGGGGTAATCGTCTAAAAGAGAAAACAAAGCGACCCCACCCGATGAAAGACCATCGGAAAAGAGAAAGGGGTCAGAAAATTGTTTACTGGTATTGGTACAATAGGGGCCGAAAAGTAATAGGGTCAATAGAGAGCCTGCTAGTAAAAACCGACGTTTGAACCTTACCTTGGCATAAGCGATATAGTTTTTGAAATCTTTTGTTTCTGTATTTTCTGTATTTTTCATTTTCGTTTCCTTACAGGCTACAACTTCCGCTAAATGTATAATCCGAGAGCTTAGCATTGATTAAAAAGTATGGGTTCGTTTCCCCTTCTGGTATCGGTAGTATCTTCATATCATTCAGGCGGACTCCACAACTAGCAGCAATCTTGTTGTTTGGCATATTGGGGTCTTCTTTTGAATTCGCATTGTAGCCAAAATTACCAGCACTGGGGTTATAGGTAGTATCACTTGCATAATCTTTTGATTTTTGTTCTAAGGGGAGTTCATTGAGAACATAATTGAGTACAGGGATTATGAGTTTTTGGATCGTTGGTGATAAAACCTCATGGATACCACCGGGGTCTAGGCTAAGTGGGTTATTGCTCGTTCCTTCCAGAACTTCGACACTGAATGAAAGGTCGTCATTGCTCGTATAGGTACTTCTAAAAGCGTCACAATCAAAAAGAGCCGCATCGGCCGTATTGCCCGTATAGTCGTTGTCATCACAGATATTGAGTTGGATGGAAGTCACATCTTGGTAATTGTTGTTGTTACCATTGATCGGTGAGCTAAACTTATGGATGTTGAGAGCCGCCTTCGAGCGAAAATTTACCAATAGAGTTGCCAATTTGTATTCTAAGCCGGTGCGTTTGCCCACTACTTCGATCTTTAAGCTGCCAAACTCTGCTTCGACCAATGGATATTTTTTATCACTATCCGAACCAGTAAGGCTTTTCGATTCTGACAACGGTAGGGATTTTAACACTGGTGGTTGCAAGGGGATTACTCTAAATTCCATGTCATCGCTATCACGGATTTCAATCAGTGCATCACCGTTTGATTGATCCTTAGCATACATGACAGAGGCCGCTCCTGGGGCTAATACTTTTTTGAGAGCAGAGGCCTTGAGGAGTATCTGGAAGATTTGGAATAGCCTGTCGTCATCACCACGGAAAGCCTTGATAGAATCGGCAAAGGATTGGTTGAGGGTGAGGTTGAATCCTCCTGCTTTCCAGAGTTGGTACATAGCCTGGTTGACAGCGTCGGCTCTGAGGGCGATCAATACCCCTGAGTCAGAAGAAAGCCTGGTATAAAGTCCCGTAGCACCATCTAGTGGTGGTAAGGGTTTGCCGCCATCAAATGTAACAAAGCTGTTCACAGCTGCTCCTGAACTCTGTAAAGTGGGTGGAGTTTGCGGTGAGCCACCAATTTGTGCTTTGATTCCGGCATGAACACCAAGACCTAGCCCGGCAGAACTGGTAGCATTTGTAGACTGCTCTTTCAGTTTGACACCGACATTTAGTTTGGTTTGATCAAAGGGAGGCGGTAGGTAGTCCGGCAGTTGCACATCCATGCCATCGTTGCCGCCATCAAACCGGAGCTGAGCAAATACAGCATTGAGAACATTAGGAGCAACCACTTCCAAAACATCTTTTAGCAAACCCTGGACGATTTCCCATTGGAGACCGGGAACGAGGTCATTGAGAATGTTATCAAGAAGGTATTCCACTATAACAGCAATAATATCATTTACGTTTATACTAATAAAACCAACACTTACATTCAGTTGGCCTTGCTGAACCATTCGGGCGTTGTATGCGATGATTTTACTATTCACATCGCACACATTCATATTGACATCACCGTTACACGCATTACTTGGAGTACTAATGACATTGAGATTTACATTGCCGCTACTATCTACCGTTAAATAATTTCGAGAAGTAGCCAGACCAAAAGTGGGATCGTTTCTATAACTCCCACTGGTTGAGTATTTCGTCATGCTGGTTGATGGATTGCCCATAAAGTCCAGATCATAGACGATACCTTTACCATTTAACTCGGCACCCAGACAACCCTTAAACTTTACACAAACAGGGCATATTCCAATTTTTACATTGATATCTAGGCCATAACATTTGTTCGGAACCTCTAGATGCAAACGAAGGGTGCCTCTGAGTCGTTTTGCATTTAGATTGGCATCAAGCCTACCATTCTGGGGGGTTAATGTTGCTTCTACGTTATTAGAACCATTTTCAGCTACATTCTCAATTTTAATATTTCTTACATAGACATCAGCCACTCCATTTATGTCAGGAACTGGTATGTTGAATAATGAATCCAAGGGACTGGGTATGGCTCCATCTCGGAATAATGGTACGTTGTTTATGGTAAAGTTGATACCGCATAGAGGACCAAAATTGGCAACCCAACCAAAATCAGGATGTGCTCCCCAATCACTGATACAACCTTTATTGTTACGACCAGTTCCTGGGTGACCGTTAGATGGAAACTTACCCGGCATGGGTGCGGAGGTGCTATGAAAATTTACTCTTGGCTCTTCTATATATTGTGCAAAAGTTGATCTTCCATAATCCCCAGGAATCCTAAAGTTATCATTGGTATTAGAACCATCACTTTTGATAAAGCGTTGCAAAAGCATAGAAAGCCTTTCCACACCATAAACTCCTGTACCAAGAGCAAGGTTACCAGCATCGTTGATATAAGTTGTTGGATCGGCGGCAACAGTGCCCCAAGCAAAACTAAAGCTGCGGTAATAGGTCTTTGTGCCCTTTTTGATTTCCACGAGATAGCTATTGGAGCCATCACTTGCTTGCAAGCCTCCGCTTAGGGAAGAGAGGGTCATGTTAGCTGACCAGCTTGTAGTATCTGTAGAACCAACCTTTTTTAAGGTTATGCTATCAGCTTGGCTGGAGTTGGTGATAGAACTTGCAAGAGTTACTGTTGTCGCAGAAGCCTTGTTCAGAACAACTCCATTGCTGCCTAAGGTAAAACCGCTGAGTACAAAGGTCGCGTCATAGTTGTATTCTGTAGTAAAGCTGGTTTTGATACCACCCACGTTACAGCTTCCAGCAGTCAAACACACTCTTTCTATGGTATTGCTACCTAAACTGGGGTGGATTTTGCCGTCTGGAATTTCTAGAGTATAGGATGTGTTTGCGGCAAGCGGTTTGTAAGGGTCAAAGATGAGCTGGGTATAGCTGGTAAAATTGCTTCCGTTGTGTATTCCCCAGAAACAGCGGCCATAGATTTTATTGCTTGGGTTCGCCGTTTCGTAGATAGTAATTGGTGCGTTGCCAACGGAATTGGTACCCTCGTTGTGGTTGGTAGTACTTGAATCTTTGCAAACAGTGCCTCTATCCATTGCGTGTGAAAATTCAAGTATGATATTCTGGAACCTACCAACTCCAGTGCTCGGCTTCAGTACGGTTGCAGTTACTTGCATGATGCCAAAACCAGTGAAAAGCAAGCGAAATTCAGGAGCTGTGTGATCATTGGAACGGACAATGATGGTTGCAGCTTTATAGCCGGTGGTTGCAGGCTGGAAGCAGATATAAAAGCTATTCTCATTGCCAACAGCAACATCGCCTGTACTCACTGTGCTCATAGCAAAATGAGAACTACTGGTCTCCAAGGTGATGCTCTCTACATTTAAAGCTCCACTAGCTGAAGCTAAGTTTCTAAGTTTGATCTGATGAGCGTTGGCGTGGGATGCATTGCAGGTAGGGGGAGAACTAATCAGTGATTTTGATCCAAATGTCGCCTGGGTTCCAGACGTAAGTGCAACTCCAGGATTGGTATCAATTTCTACCTGCATTTTGGGAACGCCTGGTATATTGGGTGAGGTGCTAGCTATTGGTGTTGCTGCAATAGGTGGTGGTGGAATGATTAGGTTGTCAGTATTGCCGCTTCCTGAGGTTAAAGAGCCTTGCCCGGAACCGGAATCGGAAGTCGAGGAACCATTTGAGTCAGTGGCAGAAGCACTTGCGTTATCTGTACTTTCATAAGTAGAACTATCCTCTCCTAAAAAACCAAGAATGGCAAAGGGAAGAGGATCGTAAGATTCTTTGGTTTGGCAAGTTGTCAAAAAGAACGAAAAAAATATGATGTATAAGAGCTTTGGTATCTTCATTTGTATCCTCATTTCACTTCAATTGAGAAAAACCTAATATAATTCTCAACTGTATTGGACAGTTTAAGATTGTAAAAAAATACAAGCAAGTATTTTTTTTTATAACATCTGTTATAGAAAATAAATTTTATGCTTTTTTTACTCATAAATCAATTTGGTGGCTAAGTTTTGTCCCCCCTTTTACTCCTAAATCCGCCAAAGGAGAACTGAGCAAAGCCTTAGCTCCAAAACTGACTTTTGTACCCGTAGTCAAAGAACCCTGTGCTGAAGAACTAGATGACTCTGTAGTTGTGCTAGCTGCATTCTCCTCGCTTTCGTATGTAACACGATCTTCGCCATTTAGGCCAAGTAAGACAAAAGGGATGGGGTTAAAAGTTTCTTTGCTTTGGCAATTGGTAAGCAAGAACACAAGAGATATGGTGTATAGAAATGTTTGTAATTTCATTTTGAATATCCTTTTCACATAAAATAAGAAAAATTTAAAATAGTTTATAACTTTGGACAATATTAGGTTTAGCAAAAATATATGCAAGTTTTTTTTGTAACACTCGTTATAAAAAAATGTTATAAAAACTAGAAACTATATTTTTTTTGCGTAAGGGGTGATTTAAACTACCTCTTACGCAAAAGAGAAAAAATCTGCTTTGCTTGTAAAATAGTAACTCTAGTTCTTTGCTCCACTGCGGGAACGTTTCAGGTAGGCCTTTAAAAATCTCCCCACGGGAGACTTTTAAAGGTTAGGTCAAAGTTTTGTGATTGTCCCTTTTAGCAGCTAAGGGCTACAAGCTACAGCTACCACCAAAGGTATAGTCTGAAAGCTTGCCGTTGATCAAGAAATACGGCTTGTTCTCACCCGCAGGTATCGGAAGAATTTCCATATCATTCAAACGTAGACCACAGCTAGCAGCAATCTTGTTCTTGGGTAGATTAGGATTTTCTTTGTCAGCACCTAAATAGGTCTTAGACTTTTGTTCTAGAGGCAACTCAGCGAGCACATGGTTGAGTACGGGAATGATGAGTTTTTGCACAGTAGGATTGAGCACTTCATAAATGCCATTGGGATCAAGCCCAAGTGGGTTATTGCTTGTTCCTTCCAAAACTTGCACACTGTAGGATAGGTCATCAGTATCCGTATAGGTACTTCTCTTTTCGTCACAATCAAAGTCAGAAGCGGCAGTTGTATTGCCCTGGTAATCGTTATCGTCGCAGATATTTAATTTGATTGAGGTAACATTCTGGTAGTCGTTGTGGTTTCCATGGACCGGTGAGCTAAATGTACCGATATCTAAAGCTGCTTTCGAACGGAAATTCACCAGTAGGGTAGCCATTGTATACTTTTCTACACCATTACGTTTGCCTACGACTTCAATTTTTAAATTACCGAACTCTGCTTCCACTAAAGGAAACTTCTTACCGCTATTCGCACCAGTCAAAGTTTTCGATTGCGATAGTGGCAAGGCTTTTAATACAGGCGGTTGCATAGGCATAACTCGAAACTCCATATCGTCACTATCACGGATCTGGATAAGAGCATCACCTTTCGACTGATCCTTGGCGTACATCACAGAAGCAGCACCAGGAGCTAGCACTTTCTTCAGAGCCGAGGCTTTCAGTAGTATTTGGAAGATTTGAAATAGCCTATCGTCATCGCCACGGAAGTTTTTGATCGTATTCGCAAACGATTGGTTGAGAGTCAGGTTAAAACCGCCTGCCTTCCAGAGTTGGTACATAGCTTGGTTGACAGCATCGGCTCTAAGAGCAACAAGGACACCGGGAGCAGAGGAAAGCCTGTTATAAAGCCCATTGGAACCACCCAGAGGTGGTGGACCAAAAGGATTCCCACTTGTATCGAAGTCCAACTTGGCAAAACTATTTACGGCTGCTCCTGCTGTTTGCAATGCTGGTGGAGTGGCAGGAGAGCCAGAGATCTGCGCCTGAATCCCTACATGGGCATTCAAACCTAAACCTTGTGAACTGGTTGCATTGTGAGTTTGCCCCTTTAGCTTCAAACCCACTTTTAGTTCCGTATCATTGAATGGAGCCGGCAAGTAATCCGGTAGAGGCACATTCATACCATCGTTGCCACCATCAAAACGTAGCTGCTTGAATACAGCATTGAGAACATTGGGGGAAACAATTTCTAAAAGGTCTTTCGCTATTCCCTGAACAATCAAGTATTGTACACCAGGAATGAGATCGTCCAGGAGTGCTTGTAAAATTATATCCAAGAACCAATTCGTTAAATTTCCTGCTACATTCAGCATGGGTATGCCAACCCCCACATCTACTTCACCAATCTGGACATTTCTCGCATTGTAGGCAAGAAGGTTCAAGCTCCATTGATGGATATTCAGGTTTGGATCCTGGGTACAGGGAGTTAGGTTATTCGGTCCACAATCGGTAGGAAAGTTTCTAACCTTTAGTTGTATATCACCATTGCTAGCTACGGTAAGATCATTCTTAGAGGAAGCGTCACGATACAGTATCTGGTTTTTATACCCAAAATCACTCGCTTTACTATCCTCTGTCATACCATCTTTGAAACCCAAAACGAAATCGATATCATAAACGACTTTTTTGGCTTTCAGGATAATCCCCAGACAGCCTTTTACCTTGAAAATGGTTGCACCAAAAATGGGGTCCTTGATATGAATATCAATTTTTTTACCGACACAACCGTCTGGAACTCCCAGCTTGAGCCGTAAGCTTCCTCTCAACCGTTGTGCTTTTAGTTTTGCCCCAATATGATCATTTTCTGGCAAAAGTTCTGCTGTGACATTGTCACTACCGGCATGAGCAATTTGTGGAATTTGTACATCAGTGACAAAAACATCCGCAAAGCCATCAATTTCACCAAGGGGAAGGGCTGGGAGAAATTTTGCTGCAAAGCCGTCTATGGATAAAACTTGTGATATTTTAATATCCTTAATGACAAAGCCAACGTCACACACTGGACCCAGGTTTGTGATCCAATCAAAGTTTTGCATACCACCCCAGCTACTACTGACACAGTTATTGCCGTAACGGTCCTTGTTGGGATGGCCATTGCTGGGAAATTTATCGGGACCATTGGGGTCACTAGTGCTATGGTAGGAAACTGTTGGTAAGGTCAAATATTGCTCAAAAAGCTCCTGGCCGTTGCCATTAGGAATTTTAAAATTGTCACCATTGCCGCTACCATCACTTTTGATGAAACGTTGCAGCAAATTGCCCAACCTAGCCACACCATACTGTCCTTTGCCAATCGCCACAGTAGCAGCATCTACAACATATGTCTCTGGATTGGCAGCAGTGGGACCCCAAACAAAACTAAAACTACGGTAATAGATCTTTGCACCTTTTTTGATCTCAACAACATAGCTATTGGAGCCAGGAGTCACATCGCTAAGGGTCATGGTATTCGACAATGCACTGCTACCGGTAGAACCGATCTTTTTCAATACAATGCTATCTGCTTGGCCAGAATTGGTGATAGTACTTTTCAGGGTCACAGTAGAAGCACTCGCTTTATTAAGAACAACTCCCTTGCTACCCAGAGTAAGGTTATTTACCTTAAAGGTTGCATCATAGTTGTATTCTGTAGTAAAGTTGGTTGTGATCCCACTGGTATTGCAATTTCCTATAGTCAAACAAACCTTTTCCACTGCAACACCACCAATGCTAGCTACAGTTTTGCCATTCGGGATCGCTATACTATATGATTTATTGGGGTCGAGGGGCTTATAAGGGTCAAAGATGAGCTGAGTATAGCTGGTAAAGTTTGTGCCATTGTGCACACCCCAGGAACAACGGCCATAGATTTTATTATTTGTGTTATTTGTTTCATAAATAGTTATCGGTGAGCCTATACCTTCGTTGTGGTTATCGTCGAGATTCGCATCCGGGCAGACGGTTCCACGGTCCATTGCATGCGAAAATTCAATGATGATGTTCTGGAACCTACCCGCTCCTGTGCTGGGTTTGAGAACTGTTGCTGTCACCTCTTCTGCTCCCGAACCTGTGTAGATCAAGCGAAATACCGGTGCAGTGCGATCGTTCGATTTGACAGTGATGGTAGCAGCCTTATACCCAGTAGTCGATGGTTCAAAACAAAGATAGACATTGTTTTCGCTACCTACAGCAACATCGCCTGTGTTCACCGTACTGAGGGAAAAATGCGAACCGCTGGTTTCGAGGGTGATACTCTCTACCATTAAGACTCCACTTGCTGAAGCCAAGTTTTTGATTTTGATTTGGCGTGCATGGGGATGGGAAGAGTCACATGTAAGAGGAGATTCCAGTAAGGCTTTAGCTCCATAGCTAGCCTCCGTTCCTGAAGTGAGAGCAATTCCTGGGTTGCTATCGACCTCTACCTGCATTTTAGGAACACCCGGAATAACCGTTGTAGCACTAGCAATACTTGTTGCAGCTATAGGAGGAGGCGGTGCTAAGATAAGATTGTCGGGGCTAGTACTTCCCGTAGTCAAAGAACCCTGTGCTGTAGAACTGGACGAAGATGAACTAGAGGACCCCGTAGTTGTGCTATCTGTATTGTCTTCGCTCTCATATGTAGTAGTCTCACTACCATTGAGCCCAAGTAAAGCAAAAGGAACGGGATTAAAGGTTTCTTTGCTTTGGCAATTGGCAAGCAAGAACGTAAGAAATATGATATATAGGAATGTTTGTATCTTCATTTTTGAATATCCTTTTCACTTAAAATAAGAAAAAGCTAAAATACTAGCTTGTGACTTTGGACAGAATAAGATTTTGCAAAAATATATGCAAGCTTTTTTATAACGCTTGTTATAAAAAAAATTATTATATTTGGATATGAGAAGTTGTAACTTTTAGTATCCATAAAAATCAGTTATTTTCCGTAAGGGGTGGTTGAAACCACCCCTTACGGAAAAAGGAAAGAGAATTTTGGGATACGTTTTGCTCAAGAGACTAGTCTACTTGGGTGGATTCCATATTTGTTCTGGTTTACAGTATTGCTCTGGAGTCTCCGCCCCTAAATCCCCTATAAGAGGACTTCTAAAGTTTAGGTTTAGGCTTTCTTGTGCCCCCGATTTCGGGGGCGAGGGAGTTACAAACTACAACTACCACTAAAGGTATAATCGGAGAGCTTGGCGTTGATCAGGAAATATGGACTGCTCTCACTCGCCGGTATTGGGAGTATTTTCATGTCATTGAGACGAATTCCACAATTAGCGGCAATTTTGTTATTGGGTTGGTTGGGGTCTTCTTTTGAACCAGGATCGTAGGCAAAGTTGGTGAGATCTGGATCATAGTTGTTATCATTATTATAATCCTTGGATTTCTGCTCTAGGGGTAGATCTGCCAAAACATGGTTGAGTACGGGAATGATAAGTTTTTGTACCGTCGGTTCTAGAACGTCGTAAATCCCACCTGGATCCAGGCCAAGTGGGTTGTTACTGGCACCTTCGAGAACTTGCACACTATACGAAAGGTCATCATTTTCGGTATAGGTACTTCTCATTGTATCACAATCAAATTTAGAAGGATCGGCTGGGTCATTTTGGTGATCGTTATCGTCACAGATATTCAGTTTTACAGAGGTGACATTCTGGTAGTCGTTGTTGCCTGAATGTATCGGTGAATTAAACTTACCAATATTTAAAGCTGCCTTAGAGCGGAAATTCACCAATAAAGTGGCCATTTTATACTCTAAACCGCTTCGTTTCCCTACCACTTCTATTTTCAAGCCGCCAAACTCTGCTTCCACTAGAGGAAATTTCTTACCGCTATTAGTATCAGTCAGAGCTTTCGACTCAGATAATGGCAAGGCTTTCAATACAGGGGGCTGCAAAGGCGTGATACGAAATTCCATATCGTCACTGTCACGCACTTGAATCAGAGTATCACCCTTGGACTGATCCTTCGCGTACATCACAGATGCGGCACCTGGAGCTAGCACCTTCTTGAGTGCAGAGGCTTTTAAAAGTATTTGAAAAATTTGGAACAACCTGTCATCATCGCCACGGAAGGCTTTGATAGTGTCAGCAAAGGATTGGTTGAGGGTTAGGTTGAAACCTCCAGCCTTCCACAGTTGGTACATCGCCTGATTTACCGCATCGGCTCGCAGAGCTATGAGTGCACCATCTTCCGAGGAGAGTCTAGTGTAAAGTCCTATAGAACCATCGAGAGGTGGCGTCGCAATGGGGTTGCCACTTGTATCCACATCCAGCTTAACAAAGCTATTTACTGCTGCTGTAGAAGTCTGCAATGCTGGAGGGGTAGTAGGAGAACCAGAGATTTCTGCTCTAATTCCAGCGTGGATATCCAAACCCAAACCAGGTGCTTTCGTTGCATTGGTATTGGTTTCTTTGAGTTTGACACCGACTAGGAGTTTTGTTTGGTTAAAAGGAGCGGGTAGGTAATCTGGAAGTTGTACGTCCATCCCATTATTGCTGCCTTCAAATTTGAGTTGTGCGAAAAGGGCGTTGAGAACACTGGGAGCTACTACTTCTAAGACGTCTTTTAGGACTCCCTGAACGATTTCCCATTTTAGGTTAGGAACCAAATTGTTGAGAATATTATTTAACAGATATTCCACTACTATCTGGGCGATATCATTGACATTGATCCCAATGTTAAAAGGGAATACTATATTTAGTTCACCTTCGTTCACCATCCTCGCGTTATAGGCAAGAATTTTATTATCTACATCGCATACGTTCATGTTGGTATCACCACCACAGCCCTGAGAACTATTGGGAACGCTGATAACACCTAAGGTTACATTGCCATTGCTGTCAACTTTTAGATGGTTGCGAGCTGATGCGGTTCCAAATGGAGGATTGCTCTTATTACTACCATTTGTCGATAAAGCAGTCATGCTAGCTGCCGGATTCATCCTAAAGTCAAGGTCATAGACGATCCCTTTCGCATTCAACTCAACTCCTACACAACCTTTTACCTTAAAACAAACTTTAGGTATAAGTGGAGGAGGGTCACAAACAGGACCTTCCAAATCAACTGGTACACCAAAACATTTACCAGGAACCCTTAAATGCAAACGGAGTGTTCCATCCAACCTTTTAGCTCGCAATATGGCATCTAACCTGTCATTTTGAGGTGTTAGCTCTGCTTCAATATTATTGGAACCATCTTCTGTAATATCATTCGGAATATGAACATCTTTTACATATACATCGGCTGAACCAGGAACTGCAAAAATACCAGGTAAAGGTATATTGAATAGGCTTAGAGGAAAAGGTAGGTTTGCTCCCTCCAATAGAGGTACATTTTCTATAGAAAAGCCGATATTACAAAGCGGACCAAAATTAGAAATCCAGTTAAAGTCAGGGTGTATGCCTACATTGCTGATACAGGGTTGATTATTGCGACCGGTTGTTGGGTGGCCATTGCTTGGAAAACCTGCACCATTCGGGTCGCTGTTGCTGTAGTAGCTAACCTTTGGCTTTTGTACATAGTCTAGAAAAGCATTTCTACCAAAGTCACTAGGAATGGTGAAGTTGTCTGTGTTTGCAGAATTGCTACCATCGCTTTTGATAAAACGTTGCAGCAGCATAGCAAGTCTCTTGACACCATAATCATCATTACCTATGGCCAAAGTTCCTGCATCATTGACATATGTTGTTGGATCAGTAGCTGTTGTTCCCCAAGCAAAACTAAAGCTACGATAGTAGGTCTTTGTACCTTTTTTGATCTCTACAACATAGCTGTTGGAACCAGGAGTCACATCGCTCAATTGCATGGAATTTGACCATGCAACTGTGCCAGTAGAACCTATTTTTTTCAATACAATATCTGCTTGGCCAGAATTGGTGATATTACTGGTAAGAGTCACTGTAGAAGCAGAAGCTTTATTGAGAACCACTCCATTACTGCCCAGTGTAAGGTTATTTACCGCAAAGGTGGCGTCATAGTTGTATTCTGTAGTAAAGCTGGTTGTGATCCCACTAGGGTTGCAATTTCCTGTAGTCAAACATATCTTTTCCACTGCAACACCACCAATGCTAGCTACGGTTTTGCCATTCGGGATCGCTATACTATATGATTTATTTGGGTCGAGGGGCTTATAAGGGTCAAAGATGAGTTGAGTATAGCTGGTAAAATTTGTTCCATTGTACACACCCCAGAAACAACGGCCATAGATTTTATTATTTGTGTTATTTGTTTCATAAATAGTTATCGGTGAGCCTATACCTTCGTTGTGGTTATCGTCGAGATTCGCATCTGGACAGACAGTCCCACGGTCCATTGCATGCGAAAATTCAATGATGATGTTCTGGAACCTACCCGCTCCTGTGCTGGGTTTGAGAACTGTTGCTGTCACCTCTTCTGCTCCCGAACCTGTGTAGATCAAGCG